>JAFGEZ010000044.1 GCA_016931295.1 Candidatus Krumholzibacteriota bacterium | reverse complement strand
AGAACGTCGTGAGACAGTTCGGTCCCTATCCGTTGCGGGCGCAGGAGATTTGAGGGAAGCTGCCCTTTGTACGAGAGGACCGGGGTGGACGAACCTCTAGTGTACCAGTTGTCCCGCCAGGGGCATTGCTGGGTAGCTATGTTCGGCAGGGATAACCGCTGAAAGCATCTAAGCGGGAAGCCCCTCCCAAGATTAGATCTCCCGTATCGTAAGATACCTGAAGGCTCCTCGGAGATGACGAGGTTGATAGGCCGGAGGTGTAAGCATGGTAACATGTTCAGCCGACCGGTACTAATAAGCCGTGAGGCTTAACCAGTTAAAAGAATCTTCTATCTCCACGGCTGGATTGTCTGATTGCTCCCCTGATTTTGTTGATAGATTCCGCGCCGCGGCCACGGGCCGCGGACGCGCACCGGGATTTCGGTGGCGATAGCGGAGAGGAAACACCCGTATCCATTCCGAACACGGAAGTTAAGCTCTCCAGCGCCGATGGTACTGCAGGGGCGACTCTGTGGGAGAGTAGGTCGCCGCCGGTTTTTGAAGGAGAGCCGCCCCGTGGGGCGGCTCTTTTTTTATGCCCGGAACGCGAAGGGGCGGTGCGATCAATCGCGTTGCCCGTCCTCCCCGGTCTTGATGGCGTTCACCATCCATCGAGCCGTCTCGCAGGCGTCCGATTCCGGATAAGTTTCAAGCAACCGGGTGAACGACTCCAGTGCCGAAAGCGTGTCGGCGAGCTCCTCGGCATTGATGAAGCCGATGGTGAAGAGGGCCTTCGGGGCGAGATCGGAGTCCGGGAATCGTTCGACGAGGTCCAGGAGCCCCTCGAGCCTGGCGGCCGGTTCCTCGCGGGCGACGATCGTCTCCCACATCGCCTCGGGCACGCGATGATCGTCGGGGTAGTCCCTGATCAGTCTCTTCAGGGCGGATATGCGCAGATCCGGATCATCTGCATCCTCGGCGAAACGCCAGATCCGATCGGCGGAATCGAGCCGGACGATCTCCCCTGTGCCGGGCGCGGAGTTGTAGCTCTTATTCCCTCTCTGGGGACCGGTGGCGAATCCCGAGGGAGGAGGCAACACGGCAGCGAGATCGCGGCGAAGAAAGAGAAATTCATAATACCGTTTTCGTCTTCTGCATGAATATCTGGCGACCAGCGTGTAATTCAGATTGAAACCCCGGCTGCGCTTTATGGCATCCGCCTCTTCTCCGTGCTCCAGCATTTCGTAACTCGTGCTCGTGAAGACGGCCGCGCCGGGATTGCGCTCGAAGAAGTAATCGATCACGGCTTCGCGATCGGGGTTGCCCGTCGCGAGGAACTCGTCGTTCAGCCTCCCGAAATCGACCGTCTTCAGCTTCGAATGGTAGGGGATCGAGCCGGCGTCCTTATGCACGACGAGCCATTCGTTTGGCGGCACGTGCTCGCGGAGATAGTTCCCGAGGGGGATGTGCTCGTCCTCGAGGAGCTGCTGGTGGCCCGATGCATACAACCTGGAATACGAGATCACGCTCCTGTCGGTATTGATCATGAGCTGCGGAACGATCAGCACCAGCGCAAGCAGTACCGTTCTCGCGTTCCTCTCGGCGCGGAGCAGGATCAGGCCGAGCGCGAGGATCGCGAGGGCGTAGAAGGCAACGAAGAAGCGGTACTGGTAATTCATCACGAGGTGGGAGGAGAGGTACGTGATCAGACAGGCCGCCGTGAAGAACGTCGCGGCCGCGACGAGCAGTCGGTGCTTCCGCACGCTTTCCCACGATACGTAGATCAGGGCGAGAAGCCCGGGGAGCCGCAGGTAACTGCTCGCGAACTTCGCCAGGAATCCGAGCGTGTCCTCCTCCGTTTCCGCGGCGACCTTCGCGTAGAAGGTGTTCGGCAGGAAGCGCCCGTAGTAGGACCACCGCCAGATGAAATAGACGCCGAACGGGATGAGGTACCACAAGATCCTCCGTCGCCGGAAGGGCCGGAAGAGGGGCAGCAGCAGGACCGCCAGCAGGATCCCCTCCGGCCGGACGAGACTGAGGAAGAGGATGGAGAAGATGAAGAGCCGTTCGCGGCGTGCCGTGAGACAGTAGATCGCGAAGATGATCGCGGTCGTGAACATCGTCGTTTCCAGGCCGCTCCACGCATGGATATAGTAGAACGGCGCGGTGAGATAGAGGGCGAGGCCGACCGTGCTCGCGAGGTTGAATCCGCGAAAGGCCAGGAAGAGGATGACGGCGCCCAGGAAGTAGAAGAGGATGCCGATCGCATGCGTCAGGATCACGGGGGAGATCCCGGCCTTGATGCCGACCGCCAGCAGCCAGACGAGGGCGATGCCGGTGTATCCCTCCGTCGGGTTTTCGCCCGGATTCCAGTTCAATTCCCCGTGCACGGCGAGATTCTCGGCGTACCTGAAGAGGATGTACGCGTCATCGACGAGCCATCTCGGCGAGTCGGCGATCTGGTAAATGGAATATGCCAGTGCGGCCAGCGTGACGAGCGCGAAGAGCAGGGGTGGCAGTTTCCGTATGCGTTTCAATATGTTCTTCATAATGAATCGGATATGTCTTCCGATCATACCATGGAAAACAGCGCGGGTCAAAGGAACACGATCCGGATGGCTTTGCCCGTTGCCGCCGGCGCACGCATCTGGTAGCATGGACACTCGCGCCGCGGCAGGCCGGCCGCGGCGGGGAAGAGAGCATCGATGGAAGCCGTGCTGCCCTTCATCACGATCGTCATCTCGATCGCCGTCCTCATCGTCCTCCTGTCGCTCGCCCGCCGGCTCAACGAGGGGAGTGGAAGCGGCGCGGAGCGCGCCCTGCGCGAGGAATTCCGCGGGCTCCGCGAGGAGCAGGGAGAGGCGGCACGTGCGTTGCGCGAGGAGGTCGGCCGGGCCCAGACGACGGCCAACGAGGGCCTGATGGGAGCCGTCGAGAAGCTCGGCGCGGCGCAGGGGGAGCGGCTCGACACGGTCGCAAGTTCCCTGCGCGAGATGACCGAGGCGAACGAACGGCGGATCGAGAAGGTGCGCGAGACGGTCGAGGAGCGGCTGAGACATCTGCAGGAGAGCAACGAGAAACGCATCGAGGAGATGCGGAAAACCGTCGACGAGAAGCTCCACGAAACGCTCGAGAAGCGTCTCGGGGAGTCCTTCAAGCAGGTGAGCGAGCGGCTCGAGGCCGTCCAGCGGGGCCTCGGCGAGATGCAGGAGCTCGCCACGGGCGTCGGCGATCTCAAGCGCGTGCTGACGAACGTCAAGACGCGCGGCACGTGGGGGGAGGTGCAGCTCGGCACGATCCTCGAGGAGATCCTCACCCCCGAGCAGTACGAACGCAACGTCAAGGTCGCCGGGGAGGGCAACGATCTCGTCGAGTACGCCATCCGCCTGCCCGGACCCGACCTCGACCCGAACCGCTGCGTCTGGCTCCCGATCGACGCCAAGTTCCCCATGGAGGACTACCAGCGCCTCGTCGAGGCCTCCGAGGCGGGCGACACCGACGGTGTGCAGCAGGCGGGCAGGGCGTTGGGGCGGGCGGTGCAGATGTCGGCGAAGACGATCCGCGAGAAGTACGTCGATCCTCCGCACACGACCGATTTCGCCATCATGTTTATGCCTACCGAGGGACTCTACGCCGAGGTGCTCCGGCAGCCGGGCCGCGTGGAAGAGCTCCAGCGGCTCCACCGCGTCGTCGTCGCCGGGCCGACCACGCTGGCGGCCATCCTGACGAGTTTGCGGATGGGCTTCCGGACGCTCGCCATCGAGAAGCGGTCGAGCGAGGTGTGGGACGTGCTCGCAGCCGTGAAGACCGAGTTCGGCAAGTTCGGCGACGTGCTCGACAAGGTGAAACGTCAACTCGGCACCGCGGTCAAGACGATCGACGAGACCGGCGTGCGCACACGCGTGATGGCGCGCAAGCTCCGTTCCGTCGAGGAGCTCCCCGCCGACCGGGCCCAGGCGCTCCTCGGCATTGCCGACGGGGAGGAGATGTCTCCCGACGACGGGGAGGAAGAAACGTAGACGGACGACGCCTGATTCTGGGCACGGACGGAGAATTCGCCGTCGTGATCTTCGACAGGGACTCCTCCGGCGCGTTTCTTCCTGCCTCTCAAGAGCCCGCGATCGTAGGCGGGGCGAAGAGTGCCCCGTCGAGCGGATGGTTGTGGAAGACGTGATCGTAGACGAAGGTGCTCGATCCCCCCTTGCGGTCGCAGGCGATGCGGTGCGGGACGAGGATTCCGTCGACCTCGCGCCAGTCGCCGACGACCCAGTAGTGGCCGAGTTCGGTCAGAAGCCCCGTCGCCACGTCGAAAAAGAGCGTGTAGTAGAGAGGGTCGAGATCGCCCCCGGGTTCGAGCGCATAGACGTCGCGTCCCTCGCGCTGCTCGATTCCCCTGAAGCGCAGGCCGGGGAAGTACTCATTCAACCGAAGGGCGCCGCGGGGATCGTAGAACCAGGCGAATTTCCGCCGGATCTCCTCGGCGCGCTCGATCTTCGTGCCTTCCTGCACCCACACCGAGTCGCCGTCGGTCCACTCGCGGCGGATCCCGTCGCGACCGAGCTCGGCGACGAGAAGCCTGCCGTCCGCCGTCGACCAGGCGCCGAGGGGCGTGACCTCCCGCGTGGGATCCTTCCACGAGAGATCGTTGATGACCCGCCCGAGACAGACGCGGGTCTCTATCCGTTCGATCGCCTCCCGGCCGCCGACCGCCTCGACGAAGCGGGCGACGACCTCTTCCGCGGTGATCTCGTCGGCGGCGGCGCGCGGCGCCGTGCCGGCGAGCGCTGCGGCGAGGAAAACGAGCACGATGACGATTCGCTTCACGGGGCACCTCCTGTTCGAGTCCATCCACATCGTACGGCACCCGCGTTGCCCGTGCCACTGAATGAATCCTGACGTTTCCGTCAGGGGGTGGCGCCGATCGTGCACCAAATTCTTCCCGGGAAACGCGGAAAAGGTGTATCATTTGCCCGGTGAGCCACGCGCGGGGGATCCCCCGGCGGTGGCTCGCCGGAACCGTCTTCGATCGGAGGCGCGCATGCAGGGCAGGGTCGTCAACATCGAGGAGTTCTTCGAGAAATTCACCGACACGTTCTCACCACAGATCGTGGGAGAACTGAACGGCCAGCACGTCAAGCTCGTCCGCCTCGAGGGGGACAAGGTGCCGTGGCACACGCACGACGACGAGGACGAGATGTTCCTCGTGGTCGAGGGGGTGCTCGTCGTCCTCGAACGGGACGCGACATACACGCTGAACCCCGGCGAGTTCTACATCGTGCCGCGGGGGGTCGAGCACCGCACCGTGCCGCGCGGGCCGGTGAAGGCGATCCTCTTCGAGCCGGCGGGGATCCACCACACCGGTTCGGTGCACGCCGAGATCACGCGCGACACCTTCGACCGGCTGGATTCGTAGGAGCCCGGCCGCCACCTGGCCCGCGTCGCGTACTGCCGCCCGCCGGCATCGATCCATCCCGGATCAAGCGGGTCGATCAGGCTTTCGTCGCCCCGGCGCGCTCCTCGTTCGACATTTTCGCGAGCTTTTCCATTTCGTTCGACATCTTCGCGAGCTTCTTTGCCTCGTTCGCATCGAGCCCGAGTCCCTTCTCGACGCGCGCGCCGTATTCGGGGTCCGCCCTGAAGAAGACGGGCGTGTTGTTCCCGACGAGGTCGTAGTTGCCGTCCTCGGTGTAAAACCTGAGCGCGAATCCCCGCGGGTCGCGGGTTGGATCCGAGGAGCCCCTCCCGCCGCGAGATCGAACAATGAGTGGTGCATGTCCGATGGTCCCCAACGTGGCGAGGCGTGTATAGCGGGGAAGGGTTCCGGAGGGAAGCAGAATACCACGTCCGGCGTGTCAGGGGATTGCCGCGCGTACCGGGGCGATGGCGCGATCCTCCCCCGCGGCGGCGACCGCCCCCGCGTACGGGGCGGGGAGCGCGAGGGTGCGGAGAATCCAGCCGGTGAGGGGCTCGAAGGGGCCGCCCTGCGCCGCGGCGCGGCGGGGCGCGCCGCTCGCGTCGATCCGGGCGAGGCCGGCGGTGAGGCCCGTGCCCAGCGCCTTGACGAGGGCCTCCTTGCGCGTCCAGATCCGGAAGAAGGCGGTTGTGCGGTCGCCGGGCGGCGGACCGTCGAGCAGGGCCAGCTCGGCCGGCGCGAAGAAGCGCCTCGCCACCGCATCGCCGAGACGGCGCGGCGCGACCAGCTCGATGTCGACGCCGACGGGGCCCTCGTCCGAGACGGCGACGAGGGCGGCGCCCGTCGTGCGGGAGATGCTGAAGGCCGGGCCGCCGCAGTCGAGGACGGGACGGCCGGTTTCCTCGCGAAAGAACCGGACCTGCGCCGGCTCGACGCCGATACGCCGGCCGAGGATCACGCGGAGCGCGCCGTGGGCGGCGACGTAGACGTCGCGGTCGGCATCACGGCGGAAGCGCGCGGCGCGTGCCCGCTCGTCGCCGGAGAGATGCCCTTCCCACGCGGCGAGCCGCTCGGCGTCCGACGGATCGACGAACCACACCTCGACCGCACCGGGCGGGCGGATGCCGTCGCCGGCAGGGTTGCGTTCTTCTTCACGCGTCATCTCAGGCCTCTTCGCGGATCGCGCCGAGCGACCGGCGGAGCTTGCCGGCGAGCACCTCGACGTGCGGTTCGACGAGGATGTCCTTGTGCGAGGCGGGGACCATGACGACATCGATCCCCTCGGATGTGAGCTTGCCCCAGAAGGTGCGCGGGTCGCGCTCGATCTCGGCTGTCGCCTGGTAGAAGGTGATGGGACCGCCGTAGACCGGGGGCGAGTACCTCATCTCCGCCTGCAGGTTGATGTGGGGAAAATAGGTGTTGATGTAGTAGTTCATCATGAAGGCCGGGACCGGCCTGCCGAGGCGGAAGCAGAGGCGGCTGACGAGGCGCGCCAGGCCGAGGCGGATCTTCCGCAGGCGGTTGCCCGAGTATTTCCGCAGGTAGCCGATCTGGTCGGGCAGATTCAGACCGGCGAGGTTCCTGAGGTGTCCGGCGACCCTCTTGCCCCCCGGGGGCGGCTTCTGCGGCATCCAGTAGGAGTCGAGGATGGCGAGCATCCCGATCTCCTCGCCCCGCGTCCGGAGCTGATGGGCCATCTCGAGGGCGACGTAGGCGCCGAGGCACCGCCCGCCGAGGATGTAGGGCCCCGACGGCTGGATCGTCTTGATCTCCTCGATGTAGCGGGCGGCCATCTCCTCGACGGTCGCCAGCGGTGGCCGCTTGCCGTCGAGCCCGATCGCCTGCACCCCGTAGAAGGGACGGTCCGCGTCGAGGTGGTCGGCGAGCTCGCGGTAGAAGAAGACCCCTCCTCCGTAGGCGTGCACGAAGAAGACGGGCGGCTTCGCGCCCTCCGCGCGGATCGGCACGATCGATTCCCCCGCGTGCCCGGTTCCGCTGCCGCTCAGCATCGCGGCGATCCGCTCGATCGTCGGCGACTGGAAGATGTCGGCGAGGGCGATCTGGTCGCCGAAGGTGCGCGTGATCTCGGTGAAGAGCCGCACGGCGAGGAGGGAGTGGCCGCCGAGGTCGAAGAAGTCGTCCGTGACCCCGATCGGGTCGATCCCCATCACCTTCTCCCAGATCCGCGCGAGCTGCATCTCCACCTCGGTGCGCGGCGGCGTGTACTCGCTGGCGAGGTCGGCGCGCGTGATCTCCGGCTCGGGGAGCGCGCCGCGGTCGAGCTTGCCGTTCGGGGTGAGCGGGAAGGCCTCGAGGGTCACCCAGGAGGTGGGGACCATGTAGTCGGGGAGCCGTTCCCCGACGAACGCGCGCAGTTCCGCGGTCGCGGGGGCCGCTTTCTCAGGCACGAGGTAGGCGACGAGCCGCATCGTTCCCGTGCGGTCCTTCCTGCCGACGACAAGGGCCTCTCGCACGGCCGGGTGCTGCCGGAGAGCGAATTCGATCTCCCCCGGCTCCACGCGGAATCCGCGCACCTTGAGCTGGTAGTCGACGCGTCCGACGAACTCGATCGTCCCGTCGCCGTCGTAGCGCGCCGTGTCGCCCGTCCGGTAGAGGCGCGCCCCCTCGATCCCGCTGATCCGATCGGGCACGAACCGCTCGGCGGTGAGGTCGGGACGGTTGAGGTAGCCGCGCGCCATCCCCGCGCCGCCGATGTGGATCTCGCCGGGAACCCCCACCGGCACCGGGCGGCCGTCGCCGTCCAGGAGAAAGATGCGCGAGTTCTGCACGGGGCGGCCGATCGGGGTGTTGCGGTCGGGGGCCTCCCCGGCCGTGACGCCGTAGAGCGTGGAACAGACGGTCGTCTCCGTCGGCCCGTAGCCGTTGATGATCGCCAGGCCCGGCACGCCGGCCGCGATCGAGGCGAGGAGTTTCTCGGGAATCGGCTCGACGCCGACGAGAAGCCTGCCGAGCGAGCTCTCTCCCGGATGGGCGGCGATCCACTCGTCGAGGTCGGCGAGCATGAGGGGCGGCACGTAGGCGCTCGCGATCCGGCGCCCGGCCAGCCAGGGGATGAAGACGCCGCTGTCGAAGCGGATCGCGTCGGCGGCGATGTGAAGCGTGCCGCCGGCGAGGAGCGCGGTGAAGATCTCGTAGACCGAGACGTCGAAGCTCACGCTCGTCCAGAGGGCGCACGGCTCGCCCGGCTCGATGGCGCGGCGGCGGTCGAAATCGGCGAAGAGGTTGAGGACGCTCTCGTGCCGGCAGCAGACCCCCTTCGGGGTTCCCGTCGAACCGGAGGTATAGATGATGTAGGCGAGGTTGTCCGCCCCGACGGTGTTTTCCGGGTTCGTGTCGGGTTCGCCCGCCAGATCGTCTCGGTCGGTGTCCAGGAGGATCGTGTGGGTTTCGTGCGCGGGGAGCGCGCCGGCGATCGCTTCCTCGGTGAGAAGGACGGGCGCGGCCGTGTCCTCGAGCATGAAGGCGAGGCGTTCGGCGGGGTACGTCGGATCCATCGGCACGTACGCGCCCCCGGCCTTGAGGACGCCGAGAAGCGCGACGACGAGATCGGGCGTGCGGTCCATGCAGACGGCGACCGGCGTGTCGGGGCCGACGCCGAAGGCCTGGAGCCGGGATGCGACCCGGTTCGCGCGTCGGTCGAGTTCGCCGTAGGTGAGAGAGCGGTCCTCCAGGACGACGGCGTTCGTCTCCGGCGTCGCCGCGGCCTGCCGCTCGAAGCGCCCGTGGATCGTCTCGCCGCGCGGGAACGCCGCCTCGGTTTCGTTCCAGTCGACGAGGATCGTGCGCCGTTCGCGTTCGGTGAGCATCGGAAGCGCGCCGACGGTTCGGTTTCGATCGGCCGCCATCCCCTCGACGAGCGTCTTGAAGTGGCCGAGCATCGCCTCGATCGCCGGCCCGTCGAAACGGCTCCGGTCGTAGTCGATGACGATCCGGGGCACGGGAGTCTCGGAGATGTCGAGGGAGAGGGGGATGTTCGTCTGGTTGCGGATATCCCATTCGCGTCCGGTGAATCCTCCCCCGAGGGACGTCAGATACTCGTCCCAGGGGCGGCTCGCGTAGTTCATCAAACTCTCGAACAGGGGCATGTTCGGAGGAAGGTCGCTCCATCGCTGGATTTTCGCGAGCGGGCTGTGCTCGTAGGCGCGGGTGGCGACGTGCTGTTCGCGCAGGCCCCCGATGAAATCGACGAGGGGCGCCCGGTCGTCGATCCGCGCGCGCACGGGGAGCGTGTTGATGAACATCCCGACGATCCTCCCGCTGTTCTCGATCGGGAGCCCCCGGCAGCCGCGCACGGCGGCGAAGACGACATCCTTCCGCCCGCTGTACCGGGAGAGGATGATCGACCATGCCGCCTGGAAGCAGTTGTAGACGGTGAATCCGTTCTCCTTCGCCCACGAGGCGAGCGCCGGGCGGATCGCCGGGTCGAGCACGATCTCGCGCTTGCCGTAGCCTCCGACCGGCGTGAGGGCGAGCGGATCGTGCGCGACCGAGAGGGAGACGGGCGCCTCGAAGCCGGCGAGGAGATTCCGCCAGAAGCGCTCCGCGGCGTCCGGGTCCTGTTCCCCGAGCCAGTCGATGTACCGCCGGT
>JAFGEZ010000043.1 GCA_016931295.1 Candidatus Krumholzibacteriota bacterium | reverse complement strand
CTGGAGCAGGACGTTGAAGACGTCCGGGTGCGCCTTCTCGATCTCGTCGAAGAGGATCACCGAGTAGGGACGGCGGCGGACCGCCTCGGTGAGATACCCTCCCTGCTCGTACCCGACGTAGCCGGGCGGCGCGCCGAGGAGCCGCGAGACGGCGTGCTTCTCCATGAACTCCGACATGTCGATCCGCACGATGGCGTCCTCGTCGTCGAAGAGGACCTCGGCGAGGGCCTTGGCCAGCTCCGTCTTGCCGACCCCGGTGGGGCCGAGGAAGATGAACGATCCGAGGGGCTGGCGCGGGTCGTGCAGGCCGGCCCGCGCGCGGCGGACGGCGTTGCACACCGCCTCGACGGCCGCCTTCTGGCCGACGACGCGCTCGGCGATGCGCTCCTCGAGGTGGAGGATCTTCCGTTTCTCCTCCTCGACCATGCGGCTGACGGGGATCCCCGTCCAGCGGGAGACGACCTCGGCGATCTCGTTCTCGCCGACCTCCTCCTTGATCAGGCGCCCCCCCGAGGATTCCAGGTCGCGGAAACCCTCCCGGCGCGACGCGAGATCGCGTTCGAGCCCGGCGATGAGCCCGTAGCGCAGTTCGGCGACCCGCTCGAGATTCCCCTCGCGCTGCGCTATCTGCTCGTCGGTGCGCGCACGGTCGAGTTGCTCCTGGAGATCCCGGATGCCGTCGACGACCTTCTTCTCACGCTCCCAGCGGAGCCGCAGCCCGGCCGCCGTCTCCTCGAGCGCGGCGAGCCGCCGGAGGACCTCCTCGAGTCGCGCGGCCGACTCCTCGCGGTCGCGCTCCTTCTCGAGGGCCCGCTTCTCGATCTCGAGCTGCGTGACGCGATCCTGGATCTCGGCGAGCTCGCTCGGCATGCTGTCCACCTCGAGACGGATGCGCGAGGCCGCCTCGTCCATCAGGTCGATGGCCTTGTCGGGGAGGAACCGCCCCGGGATGTACCGGTCGGAGAGGCGAGCCGCGGCGATCAGCGCGTCGTCGAGGATGTTCACGCCGTGGTGCACCTCGTACTTCTCCTTGAGGCCCCGGAGAATCGCCACCGTCTCCTCGACGCTCGGCTCGTCGACGACCACGGGCTGGAACCGCCGCTCGAGAGCGGCGTCCTTCTCGATGTGCATGCGGTACTCGTCGAGGGTCGTCGCCCCGACGCACCGCAGTTCTCCGCGCGCGAGCGCCGGCTTGATCATGTTCGATGCGTCGACGGCTCCCTCCGCCGCCCCCGCGCCGACGAGCGTGTGCAGCTCGTCGATGAAGAGGATCACACCGCCGTCCGCGCCGCTCACCTCCTCGAGGACCGCCTTGAAGCGCTCCTCGAACTCACCGCGGAACTTCGCCCCCGCGACGAGGGTGCCCATGTCGAGGGCGAGCAGGCGCTTCCCCCGGAGGCTCTCGGGGACCTCGCCGGCGGCGATGCGCTGCGCGAGCCCCTCGACGATCGCCGTCTTGCCGACGCCCGGCTCGCCGATGAGCACGGGGTTGTTCTTCGTCCGCCTGGAGAGGACCTGCGTGACGCGGCGGATCTCCTCGTCGCGCCCGATGACCGGGTCGAGCTTGCCCGCGCGGGCGAGCTGCACGAAATCGCGGGTGAACCGCTCGAGCGCGCGGTAGCTGCCCTCCGCGTTCTGCCCGTCGGACCGGTGCGATCCGCGGACCGCGGCGAGCGCCTGGAGGACGGCGTCGCGCGTCGCTCCCCGATCGCGCATGAGGCGGCCGACACCGTCGTCGCCTCCGGCCATCGCCAGAAGGAAATGCTCGGTCGACACGTAGTCGTCCCTGAGCGTCTCGGCCTCGCCCATCGCCCGCCTGATCGTGGCCTGCAGCTCGGCCGACGGAGCGGCATCCTGGGCGCCGCCGTCGAGTCTCGGCAGCGCCCCGAGGAGACGCCGGAGTCCCGTCTCGAATGCGCCGATGTCGACGCCGATCTTCTCGAGCACCGGCCGGGCGATCCCCTCTTCCTGCCCGATGAAGGCATCGAGGAGATGGGCCGTGGCCAGCTCCGTGTTGCCCGCGCGGAAGGCCGCCTCGCGAGCCGACGCGAATGCTTCCTGCACCTTCACCGTGAATCTGTCGAATGTCGTCATGAATCACCTCGTTCGCTATCTGTACACCGTTCCGGATACGCACCGGGCGTGCCATGCCGCCGTGCGATGGCAAGAATTTCAATACCGTTGCCGTTGTTACAGTTAAGTGAGCGGACGTCCGCGGCGGCCCGCTGGAGCGGTCACGCCCCGCGGCAGGGCATACGCCATACTGTCAGCCGCTCCCGCCGCGAACCGCCATTCCGGCACACGCCCGCCTAATCGAAGAGGATCTCGCCGAAATCGACGATCGGGGGCGCGTTGTAGATGATGCGTACCACGTTCGCCTCGTCCTCGGTCACGTGCCGCTGCTGCGGCAGCGTGTTGCCGATCATCAGGTGGCCGAGGTTCATGCTGTGCGCGACGAATGCGATGCAATGGCCGAGCTCGTGCGCGTAGACGAGATGCGGCAGGATCGTGATCGGCACCCCCGTATAGCCCGTGTAGATCCAGATCGTCCGCTGCTTCGGCGTGCCGTCGGGATTCAGGGCGTTCGTCTCGTAATGGTGCTTGTACACGTTGATGTCATCGTAGGCGATGACGATGTCGGCGGTCTCCGCGTCGGCGGCCTCGACAAAGAGATCGTAGCCGGTCATCGCCTCCCATTCCGCGAGCGCGCCGCTCACAGCCGCCTGCAGGTCGACGTCGTCGACGATCTTCGGCGGATTGTAGACGGCGAGCGGCCAGTGGTTCCAGCCGCGGAAGACGGTGGGCGCGCCGAACCGGCCGTCCGTGGCGGTGACCCCCTTGAGGAAGAGGAGGAAATCATGATCGTAGTGGTAGGGCTCGATGGTGTTGACGAGGCCGAGGACCGGTATCAGCCCGATGTCACGCTCGAAGCTGTCGGTGAAATCGATGATCCTCATGGAGAAATCGTACCACTCGCCGTAGGGGCCGGGCGTTCCCTCGTCGCGCGCCCTGATCTGCGTGGTGTAGTAGGGCAGGTTGGGAAGGATATAGTTTCCCGCGGCGTCCGAGGTGTCCGCGATGTCCTCGGCCGAGACGACGATCCCCGGCACCGGACCGCCGGTCACCAGATCGAGGACGCGCCCGGAGACGTCGAATCCCCGCACGAGCAGCATGATGTCCGCGCCGAGAGGCGACATGTTGAAGAAATCGTCGATTGCCCGGACCATCACGAAGATGTCGGTGCCCGGATTGAGGTTGTAGACGGTCATCGTCTCGACCGAGCCGGCCGGCGACGGCGCGGGCGTGCCGTTCTTCGGGGAGGCCTTCGCCCAGTCCTCCTGCGTCAAAATCGGCTTCGTGGCGGTCCGCACCTCGTAGCGGACGGCGGTGCCCCAGGTGTCGTCGTCGCCGGGAGCGATCCACCGCAGGCGCACCGTTCCCGCCTCGTCACCGGTCTCTCCCTCGAGATCGTGGATCGCCGCGGGCGGGATCGTGTCCGGAAATCCCGTCACCGTCACGCTCCACGAGGTCGTGTCCCCGTACTGGCCGTCCCAGACCACGCCCGAGACGCGATACGATCCGCTCTCGAGGAAACGGTAATCGATCTGGGTGACGCCGGACCGTTTCTCGATGAACGTCCCGTCGCCGTCGCGGATGTCGAAGGAGGTCAGGAGCGCGCCGGGATTGTCGTCGGAGACGCTGATCGCGAAGCGGAGCGTGTCGCCGACGGCGCGGGCGATCTGCGTCTCGAGAGGCGAGTAGGCGGTGATCACCGGGGGCTCGTTCGCATGGGAGAAGACCCGGACGTTCCACACGTGCACGGCCGTCCCGGCGCCGTCGCTGGCCCGTCCCTCGATCCGGTAGACGCCCCCGATCATGGCACGGAACATCACCGACTCCGCCGCGGCGAGAAGCGAATCCCCCGCGACGAACGAGTAGTCGATGCGATCGCTGTCTACGTCGATCGCCGAGATCGCGAAAAGGCACGAATCCGGCGCCTCGAAATCGATGTAGGTCTCGCGCGGCATGTATGAAGAGATCTCGGGCGGCGAGTTCGGGCGGGCCGGATCGTTCTGGAACATGCAGGATCCGGCGGCAATCAGCACGAGAGACAGTCCGAACAGACACGTCGAACGACCCATTGACTCCACCTCGCTTTCGGACCCCGATACAAGATAATACCCGGGTGGCGGACAGGAAAGGGGTTTGTCGGAAACGGGTGCGGAAGACGTCACGGACGGGTATCAGACCGTAACGCGGGCCGGCGGCGGCGACGCGCCGGCGGTATCGAGAAAATGCCGCATCGCGAGATCGAGGGCCGCGGCGAGCCCCTCCCGGGTGGCGACCCGCATCTCGCAGGGGCAGGCGGCGCCGACGGCGGCGAGAAAGAGATCCGCGTAGGGGGAGACGCGCACGACGAACCCGTTGTGGGCGACGAAGCGCGCGTCGAAGGGAGCCGTCTCGACGACGACGCCGGGGAATCCCTCCACCTCCGCGCAGAAGGTCGCGAACAGGCCCCGCACCTCCTCGCGCTCGATCCGCCGGGCGAAATCCTCCAGTGTCGGCGTCTCACGCGGCGCCGGTCTCATCGCGCTCCTTTCCCCTGCCGGCCAGGCGCTGCAGGAGCGACGCCGCGATCTCGCGGAAGAGGGGCTCCTCCGGGGGGAGCGGCCGCGCGGCGCCCGCTCCGTACGCCGGGGGAAGGTCGAACCGTTCGTCCGCCCCGGCGTCACCGTCGACGACATACCGCAGCGGGCGCGCACCGCCGCCGGCCGTCGCCGTCGCGCGTGCCGCCGCCGTCCCGCCGCCGAACCGCACGATTGCCGACGGGCCGTCCCACGCCCTGCCGCCACGCAGCCGGGGCAGGCAGGCCGCGACGAGATCCTCCGTGGCCGGCTCCTCTCCCCTCCCTCCCCATGCGACAAGCAGGACGTGCGGCCGGCCGGGGTCCGGCACGGACGGCGCCGCCGCGAGATCCGCCGGCCTGGTCGCGTACCGGAAGCTGATCTGCTCACCCATCCTTCCCGCGACGACCCCGCCGCCGTCCAGGGCCGGGGCGAGGTAGTCGTCCGGGTGCAGCGAGAAATAGAATCCCGCGTTGGGAAGCCCCTCGCCGGTCTCGAGGAGCGTCGTGTCCACGCCGCAGGCCGCGAAGGCGGCGGCGAGCCCCGCGGCGGCGTAGGCCCTGACGAACCGGGAGGGGTCGACGGACAGCCAGATGCAGATCTCGCCGCCGGCGCCGGCCCGTTCGTCGCAGGCCGTCGTCGACAGGAAGAGGTGGGAGACGTCGTCGAGGCGTTTCGGCTTGCGTGTCGAGGGCATCGTCAGACGATCAGGAGAGAGTTTTCCTGCCCGAACTCGTTGAGCACCGAGTCGGCGTTCGCCGGATCCTTGATCCAGACGCCGTCGACGATGAACCGGTACTCGTATTCGCCCGGATCGAGCATCAGGGTGGTCTTCCACAGCCCGTCGCGCGGATCGCGCTCCATCCGCATACCCTCGCGCGACCAGTTGGTGAATTCGCCGGTGAGATAGACGTTCCCCGCCCGCGGCGCGTCGACGGCGAAGAGTATCCCCTCCTTGACGCGGCGCGGCCCGTGCAGCCGGACCATCCAGTCGTCGATCTCGTCGGTGACGACGATGTGCCTGCGGTGCTCGAGCTCCTCGGCCAGAAGCAGGAACTCCCGCTGGAGCCGATCGACGTTCGGCATGCCGAAGATCGAGACCCCGCGCATCGCCGCCTCCTTGAAACGGACGGAGTGGCTGATCACCGACTCCATCAGCACGCCGCCGTGCTCCTGCTCGAGCAGGGCGACGAGGTCCCGCGAGAAGGTCGTCCGGTTCTCGAGGTTGTTGATCAGCACGTGGACGTGGACGGTCCGTTTCGTCTCGCGTTCGAGGAGAGCGAGCGTGTCGCGCAGCTTCTGCAGCCCCTTGAACGAGAACCAGCTCGGTTCGGTGGGGATGATCACCTCTCCCGCCGCGACGAGGGCGTTGAAGGTGAGCAGCCCGACGTTCGGCGGCGAGTCGATGATGACGTAGTCGTAGCGGCCTTCCTCGATCCTGTCGAGCTTGGCGAGAAGCCGCGATTCGCGGGCCTGCTTCCCGGACAGCTCCTGCTCGATGGCGCTGAGCACCGACGAGGAGGGGATGATGTGGAAGTCCTCCGCGATCGGCGTCGCCGCATCGTCGATCTTCACGCGCGGATTGATCAAAAGATCGTAGGCGGTGTGCTCGACCTCCTCGACGCGCACGCGCAAACCGAGCGAGGCGTGCGCCTGCGGGTCGAGATCGACGAGAAGCACCCGCTTCCCCATCTCGTTGAACGCCGCGGCGAGGTTGATCGACACGGTGGTCTTGCCGCAGCCGCCCTTCTGGTTGATCACCGAGATGGTCCGCATGGGTCCTCCCTTCGGTTGGCGCCGCTTCGACCCCCCGATCGCGATGGACGCGTTCATTTTCCGGCCCGTTCCCGGAACGTGTCAAGTGTTTTTTCGACTTTGTATTACCTGATCATGCGATCAGTACATGAGCAGCGCGACGGCCAGCCCGAGCACGAAGCCGCCGATGACCTCGCTCCAGGTGTGCCCGATCAGCTCGCGGAGCTCCTCGGCGTTGAGGTGGTGCGTCTCGCGCACCCGCTCGATGATCTCGTTGAGCACGCGCGCCTGGTTGCCCACTTCCTGCCGGAGGCCGGTCGCCTCGAAGACGAAGTAGAGGCTGAAGACGAGCGATATGCCGAAGAGCGGCGAGGAGACGCCCTGGAAGACGGCGACGCCGGCGGTGAGGGTCGTGACGGCCGCGGTGTGCGAGCTCGGCATCCCCCCCGTGTCGAAGACGCGGATGAAGTGGAAGCCGCGCCTCATCGCGAGGTCGACGAAGGGCTTGAGGAACTGCGCCGCGACCGCCGAGACGAGCGTGGCGACGCCGACGGGGTGAACCATCCTACTTTCCTTCCACCCACCACTCGTGGAGATTGTGGTACGTGCTGATCGGATCGGGCCTGGCGTCACGGACGCGACGGTGGATGACGTTCGTCGCGTTCCCGTAGTAGAGGAAGGTATACGGCTGGTCGTCGTATATCATCCGCTGGACGCGGGAGAAGAGTGGCCGCGCCTCCTCGAAGTCGAGCATCCCGGCTGCGATCGCGTTGAGGCTGTCGACCGCGGGGTTGCAGTAGTCCACGCGGTTGTAGCCTCCGTGCCGCGCGTCGCAGGACCAGATCGGCGCGAGGTCGGCCTTCGTGCCCACCCGCCACGAGTTGACGACGCCGTCGTACTCGCCGGCCTTGAACCGGGAGAGGAAGACGGTCCACTCGATCGCGGCGGCCTCGACCCTGATCCCGACGAGCCGGAGCATCTCCTGCACCATCACCTGCGTGTCCATGCGGATCTGGTTGCCGTAGTTCGTGGACAGCTCGATCACGAAGGGCCTGCCGCGCCACTCCAGCCAGCCGTCGCCGTCGACGTCCTCGATGTCCGCCTCGGCGAGGAGTTTCACGGCCCCTCCGGGATCGAAGGGGACGGGCTCGATCGACGGATCGTACGCCCAGACGAGCGGCACGAAGGGGCTGTTGCAGATCGTCGCGTGGCCGTAATAGAGGTTGTCGACGATCCGCTGCCGGTCGATCGCCATCGTCAAGGCCCGGCGGACCCGCCGGTCGTCGAAGGGCTCGCGGGCGCCGTTCCACCCGATATAGCCGTAGGCCCGCGTCGGGAACGCGTAGACGACGAGATCGGGATTCGCCTTCCCGATCGCGTCGATCTCGCCCGGCGGCACCGCCTCCATGACGTCGATCTCCCCGGCGCGGAGCTGCGTGAGCAGCGTCGTCTGGTCGGGGACGATCTTGATGACGACCTTCTCCAGCAGCGGCTTGCCCTCCTCGTAGTACGAGTCGTTCGGCACGAGGGTCAGGAACTGCCCCTTCACCCATTCGCCGACGCGGAAGGGGCCGGTGACGGGCAGCTCCTCGACGGGCAGGCGGCGGAAGTCGAGCCGGCTCATTCCGGCCAGGACGTGCGCGGGAAGGATGGGCCCGTCGACGGCGTCCATGAGCTGGTAGGGATAGATGCGGGTGAAGCGGTAGACGACGGTGAGATCGTCGACGGCCCAGACGCTGTCGATGTGCTCCTTGAGGTGGGCGCCGGCCCACGCGAGCGCGGTGTCGGTCTGCGCGCGGAAGGTCTCGACGACGTCGCGGGAGGAGAAGGAAACGCCGTCCGACCACGAAACGCCCGGCCGGAGATGGAAGGTCAGGAACCGGCGGTCCTCCGAGAAGCTCCAGCGCTCGGCCAGCCGCGGCGAGAAGGTGAGGAAATCGGGATTCTCGTCGAGCAGGGAAAGGAAGAGGAGCTGGTAGATGTCGCGGGCGTGCGCGTCGGTCGTGGCCATCGGGTTGAGGCCCTCGTAGGGGCTGATCTCGCCGACGACGATCGTGCCGCCCCGGCGCGCCGCTTTTTCGCGCTCGCCGCAGGCGACCGCCGCCAGGGCGGACAGGCCGATGACGAGAAGAACGAGACGGAGGGTTCGAGCGCGCATCGATGCCACCTTTCCCGCGAGACTGCCCCGGACGCGGATTCCTTCTTTTCGCCGGACACGATACATATTACGCTCCGGCAGGATCGAGGGCAAGGCTCGAAACGGCGGAGGTCACGTCAGATTATCAATGCAATTTCTTAGTGGAATCAGACCCGACGCGAACACTCGTCGTCCCCCGCTTGCAGAGAAGCTGGGCTGGTTCACCCCCACGCGCGTGGGGACAATAGTACTACACGCTGTCGCATGATGGCGCCCGGCGGTTCACCCCCACGCGCGTGGGGACAATGCCTTGATGTCGCCGGGACGGACAATGAACGCCGGTTCACCCCCACGCGCGTGGGGACAATACATGGCCCATTCGCTCCTTTCGAGCGATGGCCGGTTCACCCCCACGCGCGTGGGGACAATG
>JAFGEZ010000042.1 GCA_016931295.1 Candidatus Krumholzibacteriota bacterium | reverse complement strand
GTCACCCTCACCGCCGGCGAGACCTACGTCGCCATCGCCAACGGCGTCCTCGATCCCGCCGCCTTCGCGGCCAACCCCGACGGACGCGACACGGGCTTCACCCTGCTGCTGAAAACCGGCGCCCGCGAGGCCGCCGAGAATCCGACCAAGGTGGAGTTCTTCACCCTGCACGGGGTGACCGACGCGCCGATGGTGGACGTCTACGTCTTCTTCGGCAAGCTCGTCGTCGACGACGCGAAGTACGGGGACATGACCGGCTACCGCTCTCTCGATGCGGCGCACAACCGCGCGCTCGTGCTCGGAAACTACAGCGGCGTCGGCGATTGGAACTTCTCGTACTACGGGCTCTACGACATCGACCTCACCGGCCTGGCCGGCGGCGCGGCCGTCGTCTTCGCCAGCGGGTTCCTCGATCCCGCCGCCAACGGCGACGGCGAGGCCTTCGGCCTCTTCGCGGCGCTGCCCAACGGCGTCGTCGTCGAGTTCCCGCGCAAGGTCTTCTCCGCCGAGCAGGCGGAAGCGGTCCTGTCGAAGGGCGAGCGCCCGCGGCTCGGCACTCCCGAGGCGCATGTCTACGGGCTCGGCCAGAACCACCCGAACCCCTTCAACCCGGTCACCACGATTCGCTTCAGCCTGCCGAGCGCGCAGCGCGTCTCGCTGAAGGTCTACGACGTGACCGGCCGCGAGGTGGCCACCCTCGTCGACGGGAACCGTCCCGCCGGCGAGCACGCCGTCACCTTCGAGGCGACGAACATCGCCTCCGGCATCTACTTCTACCGCCTCAACGCGGGGGAATTCTCCGCCACGCGGAAGATGATCCTGCTGCGGTAGGCCTGAGCGTTCCGGAGCACACGCGAAGCGGGAGGGACGGCGACGTCCCTCCCGCTTTTTCGTGCTCGACGATGAATCCGTGCGAACCGTTCTCTCTCGCAGTCCCGCCGGCCGCAGCGCCCGGCGCTACCGGAAGCGCAACCGGTTGAGCTCGGCCTCCGCCCACCACTCCGGTTCCACGGGGTCCGCGTGCCGGTGCCAGTAGCCGACGAATGACGGCTCGCCGTCGATCACGCGGACGTACCAGTACTCCTTGTGGATGCATCCGCTCGGGCAGTCCCCCGATCCCCGGTAATACAGGTACGAGCGGCCGCCCTCGATCGTGCGCGGAAAGACGTTCGAGCCGTCGCCGCAGATGCCGTTCGGCCCGGCCGTCACGATACCGGGCAACGCGGCGTACCGCTCGCCGAGGGGCACCGGGTGCAGGAAACCGCCGAACCGGAGAGAGCACCAGCCGTACCGGATGATATGGGTATCCATCTCCTCGAGATCGAACTCGTCGTTCAGCGCGTCCCACGCATGGTAGGCGTCCTCTGCGATCGCCTCGCGCGTCGGCTCGTCGACGTGGAGGCTGATAACGCTCGGCTGCCACGGCAGGTGGAACCCCCCGTACCCGAGCATCGGGTAGTTTTTTGCATAGACCGCCGCGATGCCCGCGAGCTCGTCGTGGATCTCCCCGGCCAGTTCCTCGGGAGGTCTGATCCTTCCTGACAGGTAGAGGGCCATGAGGGTCGCCTGTTCGGACGGGAAGGGCTGGATATCGACGACGGCCCCCGGATCATCCCCCGCCGGCTCGGTGCCGGAGTTCTGGCAGCCGAGCATCGAGACGGCGATGACGAACATGACGGCGATCGCGCGATGACGCGGCATTGCTGACCTCCTCGCGTGCAAACAAATCGTCGCTCCGCCCGCGTTCCGGTGGGGATGGCGGCATGTCAATCGGGGAGAACCGGATCGGTTCTTCCCCGCCGGGAATCCAATCCATAATGCACCGTGTTCCGGATTATCTCTATCGCCTCGTCGTACCATCCGGGCGTCTCTTCCCCTCCGTGCCGGCGGTAATGATCGACGCGCGAGAGCCGCCCGTCCATGACGACGGCGTACCAGAGATCGTCGCTGTCCAGGCCCGCTTCGATGTCAACGACGCTCTTGACGAAGACGTAGGCCCGCCCCGTTTCCGTCTCGCCGACATATATGTTCTCGCGGCCGCGGTACGCCGGGGTGTTCACGTACGAATCGTATTCCGGATTTCTCTCCAGGATGACGCGGAGAATGCCGTCCGTCGCCTCGAACGCCCGGGCCGGGGGGACCGGATTGACGACGTCGTCGAACGCGAGATCGACATACCCGCACGAGACGCCGTCCGTCACGGAGACGGAAACCCCGCACGTCTCGTCGAGGCGGTTCAACGGCTCCCACGTGCCGCTTTGGATCGCCGCGAGCGTCCCGGTATCGACGATCAGCCTGAGCTTTCCGGGAACATAGCGAAAGGTATACCGCACGTCACGCAGGTCGCGCCGGAGAAACCTGATCTCCTCGATCTCATGCGAGATCGCCGCGACGAGCCCCGGCGGCGCCGTCGCCTCGTCGGCGAGAAAGGACGCCACC
The DNA here is from genome assembly GCA_016931295.1 of Candidatus Krumholzibacteriota bacterium. NCBI lineage: Bacteria > Candidatus Krumholzibacteriota > Candidatus Krumholzibacteriota bacterium. The sequence continues at coordinate 55,141 of JAFGEZ010000042.1, read as the reverse complement.
ATCCGTGCATCTTCCTCGGGAAACGGCAATCCGGATTGCCCGGTCGCGGTGGGCGACGTTCCCGGATCGGAACACCCGCACGGCAGCCATGCAGCGAGCACGCATGCGACGACGACCATCCTTCGAAGGAGCATCGTGAACATCCTCTCGCGATGGGCGCGGATCATCGCACCCGTTCAGTAATGGTGGATACCATATGGTAATGCATTTCGCGGAAACCATCAACGTCCTTTCTTCGATCGACCTCCCGCGGAGACGCCGATGAACGATTGAACCGTTGCGCTCGAGCGAACGGTTGGGGCATACTTCCCGAATCATGACCACGGCAGACCGCGGTATCGGATCGCTTTTCGCCGGTGACCGCAGGGCGTGCATCGCCCTCGCGGCGATCGCCCTCGCGGCGCGCATTCCCTTCCTCGACGCGTTCGATCTCGTCACGAACGACGGCGTCTCCTACATCGGCCAGGCCCGCGCGCTCGCGCACGGGGCGCTCAAGGCGAGCGTCTTTCCCGTCGGCTACCCCGCCCTCGTCGCCCTTCTGCTGCCGATCGTCAGGGACGGCGTCCGTGCGGCGCAGGCCGTCGCCGCACTGGCCGGCGCCGGGGCCGTCATCGTGTTCTTTCTCCTCTGCCGCCGTTGGCTATCGAGGACGCACGCGTTCACCGCCGCGATCGTCCTCGCCATCACGCCGCTCTTCGTCCGTCTCTCGTCGATGACGATGTCGGAGACGGCGTACCTCTTCTGGATCCTCTTCGGCCTCCTCCTCTTCGCGAAGGAACGCGACCTTTCCGCGGGGCTCGTTTTCGGCATCGCCGCCATCACACGCCCCGAGGCCCTCGCGATCGCCGGCGTGCTCGGCCTCATCAGGATGCGCGCCCCCCGGCGGCTATTCCGGTTCGCCGGCGCCTTCGTCGCCGCCTACGCCGTCAACGTCGCGGTCCAGTCGATCGCGCGGGACCGGCTCGTCCTCTTGACCAAGACCGAATCCTTCGGCTCGAGCGCGGGCTACTGGAAGCTGCGCGAGGCGTGGATCGACTTCAGCGGCCGCGAGGAGGCGATCGCCGATGTCGTCCGCGAGGGCGGGGAGGCGGGGATTCTGCTCACCTGGCTGCGGCGTCTCCCGGCCGAGATACTGCTCCTCGCCCGACACGCGACGCCGGCGGTCTTTCTGCTCGCCCTCTACGGGATATGGCGGCGACGGCGCAACGTCCTCCTCGCCCTCTTCGCCACCTTCCTCTTCTATCCTCTCTTCACCGTGAGGAGCGAGGCGAGGTTCGTCCTCCCCTATATCCCGGCCCTTCTCTTCTTCGCCGTCGCCGGGCTCGAGTCGATCCAAACGAAGCGGGCGGCGCGGATCGCCGCCGCGTGCCTCGCCGTCTCCGTCGCCGCGGGTCTCTACGTCAACCGTGCGCAACTGACCGAGCCCGTCTCGGCCGGCTACGCGTGGACGAAGCCCGCGGCCGCCGCCTTCCGTCCGTCGATCGAGGAGGGCGCCCTCATCGCCGACCGGAAGCCCTTCTTCGCCTTCTATGCCGGCGGCGAATACGTGGAGATCCCCGCCGCGCCCTACGACGACATCCTCGACCATCTCCACGCGCGCGGCGTCGATTACCTCGTCCTGCACTACGAAACGATCGGCAACTACCGCCCCGTTCTCCTCACCCTCCTCTTCGACCAGGCGGTGATCACCGGCGAGCTGCGCTACCGGCAGTTCTTCTTCCACCCCGGCGTCCTCGTCTACCGCCGGAACCCCCTCGCTCCCGACGCGTCGCGTCGCGAACTCGCCTCCCACGGGAACCGGACGATCTACGGCCCGGTCTGGTCCCCGGACGGCGGATCGATCGCCTACCGCGCCTACGACGACACGGGGCGCGGAGAGATCAGGATCGTCTCCCCGCACGGGGGCGAGTCGAGAGCGATTCTGCAAACGCCCGCGTTCGACGATCCGGTCTCGTGGGAACCCGATTCCCGGAGCATCGTCTTCGCCACGATCGCCGGGGGGAACATCGATCTCTACCGGTACGGCGCCGACGGCCGCCTCGAGCGATTGACGACCGACCCTGCCGTCGACCGGTCGCCATCCATGTCGCGTGACGGCCGCACGATCGTTTTCGTCTCGGATCGCTCGGGTACGGCCGCGGTCTGGATGAAGGATCTCGAGAGTGGTGCGCTCGGGATGATCGCCGGCTCGGAAGGAGGCGCCTACCCGGCGATCTCGCCCGGCGGCCGGCACGTCGCCTGGGTACGGATCGACGGAGGCCTTTGCGTGAGCGATCGCGTCGACGGCGGCACGGTCCGCCTTCCCGCCCCGGAGAAGGTCAACTTCGCACCGGCCTGGCATCCCGGGGGAAAGGCGATCGCCGTGACGGCATCGGACTGGGGCTCGACCGACATCTACCTCGTCACCCCCGACGGCGCTCAGGTGGCGCTCCTGACGAAATCGATGGCGAGGGAAGGACAGCCCGCATGGAGCCCCGATGGCCGGGAAATGGCGTTCGTCGTCTTCGACGGAACGCGGATGTCGCTCGTGGCGCGCGCCGGTCTTGATGCGCACGTCGACCGCCTGCTCGATCCCGAGCCGGTGCGCGTCTTCGAGACGGCGGGCGATCGGCGGCGGTGAAAAAGTCGGACCCGTAATCGCGAAGCGACGTCCAGGTTCCGGTCACCGTCGGAAATCGACCGAAACAACCCGTCGCCCGGGACGTATCATTGATGAATGGGGGAACTGCTCACGGACAACGAACGACTCGTCGAGCCCGGACGACCGGTACGCCGCTTCCCGTCGGTTGCCAGTAGAAAGGATTTCGTCATGAGCACCTTCCGTTCCGACGCGGCGTTACTGCTCTCGACAATCCTCGTCGGCGCGCTCGCCGTCTCGTGCTCGCCGGATTATCGCGCCGTCTTCCCCGCCGACCTCGTCGGCGACTATCTCTTCGACTGCAGGGATCACGACGCCGTCTTCCTCGTCCACGTCGAGGAAGCCGCGGGCAGCCTGGTGGCCCTGTTCGATCTCGCGGACGATCCGATCCCCCTCGAACGGGTCGCGCCCGGCAGCCACCTCTTCCGCATGCGCGGGGAATGGATCGGCGAATACGAGCTCGCCTTCGAGCGGGGGGAGGGCGACGGCATCGAAACGCTCGTGATGACGAGAAACGGCGGCGATATCGTGATGCGCGGCGAGCGGACGACCGAGCCGGCCGCCACGCTCCGCTCATACCGCGGGGAGATGCCTTCCCCCTACCGCTACCGGCAGCCGATCGAATGCGGCGACGGCTGGCGCACGTCCGACATCCGCAACTCCGGCATCGACGTCGCGGCGATCGAAAACCTCGTGAACGAGCTCGCCGGGAACCACCCCTGGATGCACAGCATCCTCGTCGTCCGGAACGGCCGGATCGTCCTCGAGGAGTACCTGAACAATTGCGATCCCCTCAGGCTGCACCGCGTGCAGTCGGTGACGAAGAGCGTGACCTCGGCCCTCGTCGGCCTCGCCCTGCGCGAGGGGTGCATCCGGGATATCGACGATCCCGTGTACCGGTACCTGCCCGGGTACGATTCCCTCTTCATTGGCGACAAGCGGAACGTCACGATCCGGCACCTGCTGACCATGTCGGCGGGGTTCGAGTGGAACGAGGGATCGACGTACCATGCCGACCCGGAGAGATGCGATTCGCACATCGCCGGCGCGACCGGCGACTACATCGGGTACGTCCTGGCGAAACCCCTCGCGACGAAGCCGGGCGCCACATGGTGTTACAACAGCGGCTACCCGAACATTCTCGGCCACATCATCGAACGGACCTGCGGGATGAGCATCGTCGAGTTCTCGTACCGGTACCTGCTCGATCCGATCGGCGTCAAGCGGTTCCAGCTCTTCGACATCGCTGGCGAGGACAGGCCGAGCTGCGCGGGAGGCTGCCGGATGACCTCGCGCGACATGGCGCGCTTCGGGCAGCTGTACCTCGACGGCGGCAGGTGGAAGGGCCGGCAGGTCGTGCCGGCCGCCTGGGTGGCGGAATCGATGACGCCCCGCTACGAGACGCCCCACGGCACGGGATACGGCTATTGCTGGAAGACGATGACGAGCCCCGACGGCAAGCACGAGTTCTTCTTCGCGAGCGGCACCGGCGGGCAATACATCGTCTGCATCCCCGACCTCGATACGGTCGTCGTGACGACGGCCCGCTTCGACACCGACCGCGGCGACGCGATCGCCGGCGTGCTTCTCGAGAAGCTCTTGCCGGCGCTGTAGTAAACCGCCGACCTCCGTTCGCCCGTTTCGGGCAGGCGGCGTCACTCCCCGCCGGCCCGGAGCGTGTCTCTCACGAGGGCGGTCTTTTACCGGAGCAGCACCATCTTCCTCGTCTCCTCGAACGCTCCCGTCCTGAGGCGGTAGAAGTAGACGCCGCTCGCCACGCGATCGCCGGCGCCGCTCAGGCCGTCCCACGTCTCGTCGTAGACGCCGGCCCCGCGCTTTTCGTCGACGAGTTGACGGACGAGCCGCCCCGCCGCATCGAATATCTCGAGTTGCACTCGCCCGTCGCGCCTGAGCTCGAAGGCGATGCGGGTCGTCGGATTGAAGGGGTTCGGGTAGTTCTGCGCGAGACGGGTCGCCTGCGGCGGCGCGGGCGCCAGATCGACGGCCGAAGAACCGGTCGCCACCATGGACTGCCAGTCGACGAGCGGATCGGCCGTGTGGGCGATCACCTGGTAATAATAGGTATAGTCGTCGGCCGGCGTCGTGTCGGTATACGCGTAGCGTTCGAGCTGGTAGGCGTCGATCGACGCCACGGTCTCCCACGCGTAGTCCATGACGGGGCTGCGCAGAACCTCGTACCGGGTGACGACCTCCTCGGGAAACGCGTCCACGCGCGAACGGTCCCAGGAAAGAAGAAGGCGTCCGCCCGCGTCGTTCGGCACGTCGTCGACACCGGTGATGCGCGGCGCCGGGTTCCCCCAGTAGCCGTGCCGGTCGATCCGCTGCGCGAACACGTCGTTGCCGCTGTCGAGGATCCGCTGATCCAGCCATGAAAGGATCGGGCTGTAGTCGTTCGTCGTGACCAGATCGATGGATCCCTGCGAGCCCGGCCTGACCGCCACGGGAATGCCCCCGGAGATCCAGTAGTTGATGCCGTCCCCGTCGATGTGCTGGATGAAGATGTCCTGCTGGTAGTTGCGTTCGTCGATCCAGGCGATGTACGAGCCGCCGAAGTAGTCGGGGATAACCCGCGGATAGGTCTGGTTGCCTTCCTGGCTGCAGATGTACGCCCCGTTGCCGCTCCACTGCGGCGTCCCCGCTGAATTGAGCCGCTGGGCGAAGAGGTTGGATCCGCTCGCCGTACCGTGGCTCCACGCGATGATCACGCCGTAGTTCCATGGATCGTAGGCGATGTCGGGCTGGTGCTGGACGTAATCGGTGTAGGTGACGGCGATGCCGTTCGCCGTCCATTGCACCGAGCCGGCCGAGTTGATCCTCTGCGCGTAGATGTTGCTTTTGGGACCGCGGCTGTCCGACCAGGCGATCACCGCGCCGCCGAACCCGTCGCGTGCGATCTTAGGGCTGCTCTGCGAGGAGGCGAGCTCAACGCAGATGCCGGCGCCGTCGATCGCCCACTGCACGACGCCGCTCGAGTTGACGCGCTGGGCGAAGATGTCGCCGTCGAAGTCGTTGCGCTTGTCGTGCCACGTGATGATGACCCCGCCCGTGCCGTCCTCGATCATCTCGGGATACTCCTGGTTGCCCGGGGCGGTGCAAACGGGGATGCCGTTCGCCGCCCACTGCGGGACGCCGTCGGCGTCGATCCGCTGCATGAAGAGGTCCCTGCCGTTCCCCGCGTCCCGCTCGTCGATCCAGGCGACATAGGCGCCGCCGTACCAGTCGGGGGCGATCACGGGATAGAGCTGGTCGTTCGACGCGCTGCAGACCACCGCCCCCGTCACGGCCCACTGGATGGTCCCGTCAGGGTTCACGCGCTGGGCTTTGATGTTGAAATTCAGCATGTGGTTGTCCTGGTAGGCGACGATGACCCCCCCGGCGGCGTCGTGCGTGATCGCGGGGGCCCGCTGATCGACGGCGAGCATCCCGGTGACGTCGACGCCGTCCACGGCCCAGAGCGGGTCGCCGAACGGCCCGAGCCGCTGGAGATAGACCTCGTAGTGGGCGTTGTTGCGGTAGTCCTCCCATGCGACGTACGCGCCGTCGTTCCAGTCGGACACCATGCAGTTGTACGACTGGCTGTTGGGCTGCGCGACGACCGGAACCCCGTGCTCTGCCCACTGCGCGTTCGCGCCTGGAGCGGCGAGGCAGATGAGCAGACATGAGATCGCCGCGGCGAGGTAACGTCTCTTCATCGAAGGACCTCCTTCTCGTGTCGTATTCGTCGTTGTCATGACCGTCTTCCCTTCTCTCCATCGGGTTCGAACGCGCTAGCGCGACAAGACCATCTTTTTCGTCTCGACGAAGTCTCCCGCCCGCAGGCGGTAGAAATAGACGCCGCTCGCCGCGGGGCGGCCGTGGCGGTCGAGGCCGTCCCACGTCTCCGCGTAGGCGGCCGCCGGGCGCCGCTCGTCGACGATGGTGCGTACGAGGCGGCCGGCGACGTCGTAGACGCGAAGCGTAACCACCGCCGGGGCGTCGAGACCGAAACGGATCGTCGTCGAGGGATTGAACGGGTTGGGATAGTTCTGGTCGAGAAAGCTCGCGGCGGGGGCAGACGGCGTGGCGCCGCCGGTGATGTCGTCGCCGCGGATCGTGTCCCCCGCGCTCTCGTTGCCGTGGATGTCGACGGCCGTGACGATGTGGTAGCTCCCCTCCCACCACCGCCAGGTGTCGTCGAAGTACGTGGTCTCCGTCGTCGTCGCGAGGAGCTCGACGACGTCGGCGGCGGCCCGAAGACCGCCCGAAGAACCCGGTGTCGCCTTGTAGATCCCGTAGTGCGAGAAGTCGGGGGCGTCGCTTCCGTTCCACGAGAGATCGAGCCCCTCGGGATCGTAGCTCTGCTGGCCCTCGCCGCTGCTCGGCGGGGCCGGGGAGAGGTTGTCGATCGAGTAGCCCGAATCGACGGGGGATTCCCAGAACCGGGCCTGGTCGATGGCGTGTGCGATCACCTTGAAGTAATGCCAGCCGGCGTCGCCGGGAATCGAGTCATGATGTGTCGGCGCGTCGTACGTGTACTGCGGCGCCTCCGTGGCTTCGAGATAGTCGAGGAACTCCCAGCCGTACGTCATGCCTCCCGCCGTCGTCACGTGGAAGACGGGGCGGTCGGATTCCGTCCGCATCGCGCCGGGCCGGGCGGGATCCTCCGCGTTCTGCAGTTCCCCGATTTCGACGGGCTGTGCGCCCCGCGCGAGCAGCGCGGCGAGTTCCTCGCCGGAGAGCCGTCGCCAGACGGAGTACTGCTCGACCACGCCGCCCCCGCCGCCGTCGAGACGCGAACGGTCGAAGGTCACACGCACCGATCCTCCCTGATCGCCGGCGATATCGTCGACGCCCGTGATCGTCCCCGCCGGCCATCCCCAGTAGCCGAACCGATCGACGCGTTGCGTATAGACGTCGATGTCGTCCCGGTAATCCGCCCAGGTGCCGATCATGCCTCCCCGCCCGTCGGCGCAGAGCCGGGGCTCCATCTGGTTGCCGATGTCGGTGCAGAGCGACACCCCGCCGAGGACCCATTCGATGGTGGAATAGTGCCCGACGCGCTGCGCGTAGACGTCGGGATTGCCGCTCCGGTAGTCGCGCCAGGAGACGATCGCCCCTCCGGCGCCGTCGGACACGATCCGCGGAGTGTCCTGATCCCCCGAAAAGTTGCAGATCACCATGCCGCTCGATCCCCAGCCGGCATTCCCGTTGCCGGAAATCCGCTGCACGTAGATATTGCTGTTGCTGGAGCGGTTGTCTTCCCATGCGACGATCGCCCCGCCCTCGCCGTCGCTCGCGAGGCGCACGTCGTAGACGTCGCCCAGCGTGCCGCTCAGCAGCACGCCGTCGGTCGTCCACAGCTTGGCGCCGGTCGAACTCACCCGCTGCGCGTAGGCCGACCAGTAGGAGACGTGCCGCTGGTCGTACCACGCGATGATCGCCCCGCCGGACCCGTCCGCGACGATCTGGGGAAAGAAGAGGAGGCTGTTGTCCTGGCAAACGGGGGTGCCGTTCGCCGTCCAGCGGATGTCGCCGTCGTGGTCGACCCGCTGCGCGTAGATGTGGACGAAGTTGCGAAGATCGGTCCACGCGATGATCACGCCCCCCTGGCCGTCGGAGCAGATCTCCATCTCGTACTGGTGCTGCGTCGCGTCGCAGACGAGCATCGGCTCGATCCCCCACTTCGTGACGCCGTCGCCGTCGACCCGCTGGGCGTAGAGGTTGCTGTAGGTCAGGTAGTAGTCCTCGTAGACGAGGATGCAGCCCCCCGCGTCGTCGGAAACGATCCGCGGGTTCCACTGGTCGCCGCCGAGGGTCGCGATGCTGCGGGCCCAGAGGGTCGTGCCGTCGCCGTCCACGTGCGCCAGGAAGATGTCGTCGTCGAGCCAGTACTCCTCGCTCTCGTAGACGACGAAGACGCCGCCGGCGCCGTCCGTGCAGATCGACGGCTTGTCCTGGTCGGTATCGGCGGTGGTGACCGGCACGCCGTCGGGGGCCCAGAGCGCCCGCCCGAACTCGTCGATCCGCTGCGCGTAGAGGTCGTGTTCGGTGATCTGCCAGTTGCGGCCGTCCACCCAGACGATAACGGCCCCGCCCGCGCCGTCGGGGATGATCTCCGACGCGTACTGGTAGCCATTCCCGGTGAAGATGTTGATGCCGTTCAGCGCCCACTGCGCGTTGAGCGGCGCCGCCGCCGTGCACAGGAGGATGCAGAGGCAGGCCGTGAAGGCTGCGAATCTACCCATTGATGGGCCTCCTTCTCATAGATGCCGCCGAGGCGGGAGGGTATCTGTCGTATTTTAGACGGATTGAGCCGCGGAAGGATTGTACGCGATAGTCGGGAATTATTCCAGGGGATTATCGAAACGAAGACGCGTCCCGCGCGGACGCTCCGGACCGGAGATGCAGATGATCCGCTTCATGCTGTCCCCTTTCGTTTGGGCAGCTCGGCGCCCTCCCTGAGCTTGAAGGTGATCCCGCCGTCCCCGTCGACGGACTTCTGGTGGTCGACGTCCCCCGACAGGATGTCCTCGGGGATCCCGTCGGGGAAGGCTTTGCAGGTCAGCGGGACCTTCGTCAGGTCCAGGTGGTCGCATCGGTCACAGAGTTCCGAGACCGTGACCAGGTAGATGTATCACCCGCCGAAGACCCGCCTGAGCAGGTCGGTCGTGCGGGCCATTGGGTCCTCTCGGATCTTGCGCTCCTCCTGCCCCAGCACGGTGAAGAGCCCGTCGAGGGCTCTTTCCGTGACATAGTCGTCGAGATCGACGAGCCGGTCCGCGTTCGGGGGAGCGATGCCGTTGTAGGCGTCGGCGATCTGCCCGTAGACGCGCGAGAGCCCGATCTCCCCGATCTTCTCTTCGACGATCGGCCGGAAGCGCTCGCGCAGGGCATCCCCCGTCCTGGCACGGAAGTATTCCGTGGCCGCGGTGTCATGTCCGCGCAGGATGCCGAATGCATCGGAGATGCTCATGCCGGTGATGGCGGTCCAGAAGATATCTCGGGCCTCTCCCGCGGCGAGCTCGGCCGCCCGGTTCATGCCGGCCTCGAGCTCGTTTACCTGCGAGCCGAGTCCGATCGTCCGCAGGGTCGAGGCGGCGGACTGCAATTGATCGGGGATCGCGATGCGGATCAGCTGGTTGCCCAGGTAGCCGTCCACCTTCGATGTCGAGATGACGGTGTTTCCGGTCCCGATCCGCAGGGCCTCCTTGAGGCCGCGGGCGACGGTGCCCTCGTCGAGATCGCCGCCGGAGCCCGCGCCGGAGCCGAGCACCGCGGACAGGTCCTGCTGCAACGCGGCGCAACCGAACGTGAAGACGAGCGCCGCCAGGAGCAGCGACGCTAAAAGACGTTTCGTTGATCTCACGGATCATCTCCCCGGTAGAGTATGGACTATTCCTGCTTCTTCGCGCTGATCCGCCCCGTCCCCGCCCCCGTCACCCGGCCGATGACGGCGGCCTCGAGCCCCGCCGCCCGCAGACTCGCGGCGTAGCGTTCCGCCTGGTCTTCGGGGAGGGCGACGAGGAGGCCCCCCGAGGTCTGCGCGTCGCAGAGGATCATGCGATCGATACGCGAGAGTCCCTCGTCCCAGTCCATGACGGGCGAGACGAATTCGTGGTTGTTGATCGTGCCGCCCGGAATGATGTCCGCGAGCGCCAGTTCCCGAACACCGGGGATGACGGGGACGGCGGCGGCCCAGACTTCGACGTCCACTCCGCTTCCCTCGGTCATCTCCTTGAGGTGACCCATGAGGCCGAAGCCGGTAACGTCGGTGCAGGCATGGGCGTCGAACCCGTCGAGCGCCTCGGCCGCCGCACGGTTCAGGGCGCTCATGACCTCGATCGCCCGGCCTGCCACCGCCGGCTCGGCCACCCCGCGCTTCATCGCCGTCGCGATGATCCCCGTGCCGATCGGCTTGGTGAGGACGAGGGCGTCCCCCGGCTTCGCGCCGCTGTTCCGGAGGACCGTGTCCGGATGGGCGACGCCCGTGACGGCGAGGCCGTACTTGGGCTCGTTGTCCTCGATCGTGTGGCCGCCGATCACCGAGACGCCCGCCTCGGCCGCCTTCTCGAGCGCCCCCTCGAGGATGGCGCGCAGGACGTCGAGGGAGAGCCGCTTGTCGGGGAAGGCGACGATGTTGAGGCCGAAGAGGGGCCTGGCCCCCATCGCGTAGATGTCGCTGAGGGAGTTCGCCGCGGCGATCGCCCCGAAGAGGCGCGGATCGTCGACGATCGGCGTGAAGAAATCGACCGTCTGGACGATGGCGATGTCGTCGGCGATGCGGTAGACCGCGGCGTCGTCGGCCGTCGCCGTCCCGACGAGGACGTTCGGATCGGTCGGGACGGGCAGGCCGGCGAGGACCTTCTCGAGATCCTGCGGGCGGAGCTTGCAGGCGCAGCCGAGACCGTGGGTGAAGCGGGTGAGCTTCACTTCCTCCGTCGCCGCGCCGGGAACGCAGGCCGGCGCCCCGTCGGGGCGGAGCCTGGCCACGGCGGCCGTTACCGTCTCGATCGCCGCGTCGATCTCCGCGGCGGTCGTCGAACGCCCGGTCGTGAAGCGGATCGTCCCCATCGCGTACTCGACGGGCACCTTCATCGCCTCGAGCACGACGGAGACGTCGATCGAATCGGTGTGGCAGGCGGCGCCGGCCGAGGCGGCCACATCCTCCCCGATCTCGTCGAGGAGGGTGTTCGCCTCGACGAGCGGGAAGCTGATGCTGAGGGTGTTCGGCAGACGGTGCTTCCGATCGCCGTTCACCCGCGCGTCGGGGACGGCTGCGAGGAGCCCCTCCTCGAGACGGTCGCGAAGCGTCCGCATGTGCGCCGAGTTCCCGTCGAGGTCGCGGGTGGCCGCGGCCGCCGCCGCGCCGAGCCCGACGATCTCGAGGATGTTCTCCGTGCCGGCCCGCATGTTGGCCTCGTGGTCGGCCCCGTGGATGAGCTTGTCCACCGAGACGCCACGGCGGATATAGAGGGCACCGATCCCCTTCGGGCCGTAGAACTTGTGCCCGGCCACCGAGAGCAGATCCACGCCGAGGTCATCGACCCTCACGGGGATCTTCCCCACCGACTGCGCCGCATCGGTGTGGAAGAGCGCGCCCCGCCCGCGGGCGATTGCGGCGAGCTCGGCGATCGGCTGGATCGTGCCGACCTCGTTGTTCGCGTGCATCACCGAGACGAGAACCGTTTCGGGCGTGAGAGCCGCTTCGAGATCGGCCGGCGAGACGCGTCCCTCGCCGTTAACCGGGAGGGTCGTCACGCGGAAGCCGTTCCGGGCGAGCCAGGCGCAGACCTCGCTCACCGCGGGGTGCTCGACCGCCGAGGTGACGATGTGGTTGCCGCGCGCGCGGGAGGCGAAGACCGCCCCCTTGATCGCGAGGTTGTTGCTCTCGCTGCCGCCGCTCGTGAAGACGATCTCCTCGGGGGCGCAGCCGAGGAGCCCGGCGAGTTGCCCGCGGGCGGCGACGATCGCCTGCTTCGTCTGGACGCCGTACCAGTGCGAGCTCGACGGGTTGCCGAATCGCTCCTCGAGGTAGGGGCGCATCGCCTCGGCCGCCTCGTGCGAGACGGGGGTCGTGGCGTTGAAATCGAGATAGATCGGCGGCACGGTTCGTTCTCCCTTCGTCCGGGCCCGAATGGCGGCGCGCCCGGCGAGGCGGGCACCGCTACAGGATATACGAGTGCGTGCCTCGATGCAACGCCTCCCGTGGATTCGGGGAGCGTCCCGCACCGAAGGCGTTTCCTTCGAGCGACGCGATTCGCCGGCCCCATGGCCGATCGCCCGCGCGGACGCACACCCGGCTTGACAGCGGCACCGCCCTGCGGGACACTGGTAAAGAACTCGTTCAACTGCAATCGGAACGGCACCACGGGCTGGAACGATGCTCCATCACCGAGAAACACGGACGTCTCCATCGCGAACGCCGCGCGCCGCCGCCACGCGGCGATTCCTCCGGCTCATCGCGGCCGCCGGGCTCCTTTTGATCGCGCCGGCCGCCGCCCGTGACCAGGCAGTGCAGCCACCGGTCGCGCTCACTCCGCCGGAACGGGCCTGGCTCGCCGACCACCCCGTCATCCGCATCGCGCCCGACCCGCAGTTCCCGCCCATCGAGTCCTTCGACGACGAGGGCGAGTACGTGGGCATCGCCGCCGATTTCATGCGCATCGTCGAGGAGACGACCGGGATCCGCTTCGAGGTGGTCCGCTGCGACGACTGGGACGACGTCCTCCTGAAGGCGAGAAACCGCGAGGTCGACGCCCTGCCCGCCGCGGCACAGACGCCCGAGCGATCGAACTATCTCCTCTTCTCCGAGCCGCACATCGTCCTGTCCGGCGTGATCATCACGCGGGCCAGGGCGGAAGAGCCCGTCACGCTCGAGGATCTCACCTCGATGAAGGTGTCGATCGTCGAGGGATACGTCTGGCAGGAGTTCCTGGAGAAGGATTTTCCCGGCATCCGGCTCGACCTCACCCCCGATCTTTGGACCTGCCTCAACAAGGTGGCCCTGGGACTCTCCGACGCCACGGTGGCGACCCTCCCCGTGGCCCTCTACTACATCGAGAAGGAAGGGGTGACGAACCTCAAGGTGGCCGGCGAGACCGGCTACTTCACGAGGCTCTCCTTCGCCTCGCGAAGCGACTGGCCGGAGCTGGGCGCCATCGTCAGGAAGGCGCTGGACGGCATCCCGCCGGAACGGAAGCAGCAGATCCTCGCGCGGTGGATCCACGTCCACGACCGCTCGCCGTTCAGGCGGAAGGAGTTCCTTCTCGCGGGGATCGTCGTCATCGGCCTGTTCGCCGTCGTCATCGCCGCCGTCGCGACATGGAACGCCTCGCTCAGGCGGCAGGTGAACCGGCGGACGGAGGAGCTGCGCGTCCAGCTCCGCGAGCGCAAGCTGGCCGACGAGGAGCGCGGGAGACTGCAGGCCCAGCTGATCCAGGCGCAGAAGATGGAATCGGTCGGCCGGCTGGCGGGGGGCGTGGCGCACGACTTCAACAACATGCTCGGCGTCATCCTCGGCCACACCGAGCTGGCCCTGGCCGAGGTGGCCTCGTCATCGCCGATCCGCGAGGATCTGCAGCAGATACACAAGGCGACGCTGCGCTCGACGGACGTCATCCGGCAACTCCTCGCCTTCGCGCGCAAACAGACGATCGCGCCCCGCCCGCTCGACCTGAACGAGGCCGTCGAGAGCATGCTCAAGATGCTTCGCCGCCTGATCGGCGAGGACATCGAGCTGGCCTGGCTGCCGGAGAGCGCCCCCTGCCCGGTCAAGCTCGACCCGACGCAGCTCGACCAGGTACTGGCGAACCTGTGCGTCAACGCGCGGGACGCCATCGCGGGCGTCGGCCGGATCGTCATCGAGACCGCCGCCGTCTCCGTCGGCGAATCCGTCGCCGCGAACCTGCCGGACGTCCTCCCCGGCGCGTACGTCATGCTCTCGGTCAGCGACGACGGCTGCGGCATGGACGAGGCGACCGTTGGGATGCTCTTCGAGCCCTTCTTCACCACGAAGGAACCGGGCAAGGGCACCGGGCTCGGGCTGGCCACCGTCTACGGCATCGTCAAGCAGAACGACGGGTTCATCAACGTCTACAGCGAACCGGGCACGGGAACGACCTTCAAGATCTACTTCCGGCGGCACGCCGGCGATCTCGCCGGAGAGCCGTCCGGCGAAGAGCCGCCCGCCCCGAAGGGCACGGGCGAGACGATTTTGGTGGTGGAGGACGAGGCCTCGATCCTGGCCCTCACCGAGCGGCTTCTCGTCTCGCTGAATTACCGCGTCCTGACCGCGAGGACGCCGGACGAGGCGCTCGCCGTCGCGGACCGCCACGGCGGCGGGATCTCGCTGCTGATCACCGACGTGGTCATGCCGGGGATGAACGGCAAGGGGCTGGCGGAACGGTTGACCGCCTCCGACCCGACCCTGCGCTGCCTCTACATGTCGGGCTACTCGGCCGACGTCATCGCCCACCGGGGAATGCTCGACGCGGGCGTCCACTTCATCCAGAAGCCCTTCTCGACGAGCGACCTGGCCGCCGCGGTCAGGCGGGCGATGAAAAACTGACCAGACGCGGCGGGTCTCCGCGTCACGGTCGCCTTCCCCGGCCCGATCGCCCCGCCCGACGCGCGTTCCGCCTTCCGATCACCGCTCGTATTTCGCCGCCCTCGCTCCCGCCGCCATCAGGGCGCAGAAGAAAAGCGCACCGCCGGGAACGACGACACGGGGGTCCGATCCGCGCAGCACGCCGACGAGGTCCTCGACGAGGGCCTGCGCGTTCCCCCGCGCCCCGGCGAGCAGCAGCGCGTTGACGATGCCGAGCGCGACGAGACCCACGCCGAAGATCACGGCGAAGCGCGTATACCCGATCGTGAAGATCAGGACGTAGGCGCACCCCGAGACGACGAGGGCGGCCATCGTGACGTCGACGATCGCCCCGCGCGCGACGGCCAGGCCGACGGGATCCACGATGCGCGACCCGGCGAGCGACAGCGTGACGGCGAGCCAGAGCGCCGTCACTGCGAGCGGCAGCGCCGCCTTGGCGGCGACGACCCGAGCGTTCCCCACCGGCAGAGACCGCAGGAAACGGTACCCCTCGTCCTTCTCCTCCCGCTGTTCGAGCGAGAGGACGGGCATCATCACGACGATGATCGAGAGTGCGCTGGTGACTCCCGCGCGGAAGACGTCGTTGTCGACGAGGTCGGTCGACCAGACGATCCCGACGATCGCCAGTGCGAACAGGGCGAACCACAGGAAGAAGGAGAGGTCCTTGTTCACGAGTGCGAGCATGCTACTCCTCCGTGACGAGGGCCTTCACGTCCGCGGGCAGATCGAAGATCCCCTCGGGCATCTCCACGTCGTACTCGACCTTCGTGAGCTTGATGAAACGATCCTGCCCCATGACCACGATCCTCGTGACTTTGGCCTGCTTGATGCCGCCGAAATCGGCGTAATCGGATTCGTAGGCCATCAGCGGGACCTTTCCCATCTGCGTCTCCAGGACGCTCGACGTGGCGACGACCAGGTTCGTCTCGACGTCGAAGAACTGCGTGCGGGGGCTTCCCTCCTTGAAGGCGATCTCCACGCGCCAGCAGGGCGTGCCCTCTATCGTATCGAGCCCCGTGCACTCGGCTTTCTCGACGATGTCCCGCCAGTTCCAGATCGCGTCGAAATCGGCGTCGCGCATCATTTCGATCTTCTCGGGCCCCTCCTTGATCTGCGGCCCCGTCATCATCGAGCTCTCCCAGGCGACGTCTCCCGCGATGCCGCGGTCGATCGTGCCGATGCCGGGGATCTCGACGGTCGAGCGGAAGAGCTTCGGACGGGCGTGGTAGATCGTCAGCGTGCCCGAGACCCCCTGGGCGGGGATCTCGAATGTTGCCGTCATGATCTTGCTCTTCACCGCCCGGTAGGCGTCAGCGCTGCCGGTGGCCTCGACGAATCCGTCGAGGATCGCCTCGGCCGGCGGGCAGTCCTCCGCCGCGGCGCGGCCGGTCGTAAAGACGAGCGCGACCAGGACCATGGCGAACAGCGCGAAGACCAGCGCGATCGCGGCGATGAATACCTTCTTCTGCTTCATCTCGTTCTCCTTTTCGTGAGAGAGTGGTCACTCGCCGCCGGCGTCGGCGCCGGAGGCATCCTCCTGTCCCTGCGTTCCGATCCACGCGAGCGCGGCGGCGAGAACGGGATCGGGCGTCCAAAGCAGCGACTCGCGCGTGAGGGCGATTTCCTCGTCGGGGACGACGCCACTGCCCTCGAGATGCTTTCCGTCCGCCGAGACGTAGTCGGCGTAGGCGTACTGGAAGCTGTCTCCGTTTGGCAGCCGCTCGAAGAGCGAGGGGATCGCCGCGCCGGCCGTCCGCGAGCCGAATACGCGCGCCCGCCCGAGGGCCTGGAGCCCGCCGGCCATGAACTCGGCGGCCGACACCGACAGCTCGTCGACCAGCACCGCGACCGGCCCCTCGTAGGGATGTGCCCGCGGCGGGATGACGAGCTTGAGCTCGGTGTCCCTGAGGTGCATCGTGCCGATGTACGCGCCGCGCTCAGCGACGAGCCATCCGCACATCCACACCACCATATCGGCCATCCCGCCCGTGTTGCCGCGCAGGTCGATGACGAGGCCCGGCGCGTCCATGAACCCGGCCATCGCCTCGTTGTACGCCTTCATGATCCGCGGCGGGTCGAGGAAGTTGCAGAAGGTGACGTAGCCCGCGTCGCCGTCGATCCGACGCGACTCGATCCAGACCCGCATCGCCGGCATGTTGCCGAGGGTGAAGGGCTCTCCGCGCCGCGGCACGAGCGGCAGGGACATCTCCCGCGACAGCCCCTCGCCGTCGATGAAGCTAACGACGACCGTATCGCCGATGCCGCCCTGGAGGCGATTGCCGAGAACCGACGCGGTGATCGTACGCAGCCGCTGCCCCTCGTACTCTTCCGCGAGGGCGTCGAGGAGATCCCCGACGGATCTGCCACGGATCGACTCCACGAGCCATCCCGGCCGCACGCCAGCCGCCTCCGCCGGCGATCCAGCGCGAACCGCGGTGACGACGGCCGTCGAGTCGATGGCGCGCAGGGTGAGCCCCGCCTCGGCGTCGGGATTGACGTCGCCCCCCTCGCGCTCGATGCGCGCGTAGAGCTCGCCGGGGACGATCCCGTAATGGGAGAGGCCGAGCCGGCCGAGCAGCGCCCGCATGTGCGATCGCGCCTCGCGGCGCGACGCGCACCCCTCGACGAGCGGGCGAAGGTCGGCCCGCGCCGCGTCCCAGTCGACGCCGCCCATCCCGGGATCCCAGTGGACGTCGCGGACCTTCTCCCACACGAAGTCGAAGGAGGCGACATCGAGAGCCCGGTCCTCGTCGGTGTAGACGGAGGGCGCCGGCCTCGAGGCGCACCCGGCGACGACCGCGACGGCCGCAAGGGCGGCGACGGCCATGCAAAGCGTCCGTTTCATCCTTCTCATTCTCCCTTCTCCAGCCGTTCGATAGCCGTCCGCGTCTCCCCGCGCTCCGGGTTGAGCGAGAGCGACTTCCGGTAGCACTCGACGGCGCGTTTCCCGTCACCGGCCTCCTCGAGGGCTTCGGCGAGGCTGTCCCAGACGTTCCACGACCCGGGATGCTCCTCCGCGTTGAGCTCGAAGACGGCGACCGCCTCGCCGGTCTTTCCGTCGCGAAGCAGCGTGTAGCCCAGCACGTTCAGCGATCTCTCCGAGAAATGGTACTCTTCCGCGGCCGTCTCGCGAAGCTCGCGGTACCGGGCGATCCCCGCCTCGATCCCGCTCTCGCCGATCGCCGCCTCGAGGGCGGCTGCCGCCGACCGTCCCCGCGGCAAAATGAAATCGTGCGAGATCACGAGATCGGTAGCGCCGCCGTCGTCGCCCGTTTCGAACCACGCGACGGTCGACGGATCGTTCCTGAACGGGCGCCGCCCCGCGCCGTCGGCCTCGCCGAGGGGAACCGCTCCCTGTCCCGGCACGTCGAGGGCCATGCCGCCGTCCTTCTCGACGATCCCGACGAGACCACCCACCCCCGGCACGGCGTAGGTGCCCGTGTAGGAGGCGAAGGGGCTCCCCGCGGCGATCGCCGCCGAATCGGCGGCGGCCCGCCCGAGCGTGGTCACCTCGTAGAGGTGCATCGCCGTCACGCGTCCGTCCTCGCCCCTGTCGAAGGAGAAGGAGACGTGCGGAGCGAGGGCGATGCTCCGGCGGCCATCCGGGCCCGGATCGTTCAATTCGACCGTCATCTGCCCGGGGATGTCGACGGCGAGTTGGTCGTTCCGCTCGAGGACCTCGAACTCCGCGTTGCGGAATGCGCCGAAGTTCGCCGTGTAGATGCCCACGAGGGGCGCGAAGGCCGCGTCGGTCTCGGCCGCCTCGGCGGCGAAGCGCGCCCGGAGCTCGCCGACCGCCGCGACGGCCCGATCGACGCACGCGGCGCTGTAGTCGCCGAGCACGGCCGCGGCCTTCTCCCCGCTCCCGCGGGCGCGGAGCCGCCCGGCCTTCGAGAGGACGGCGGCGAGCCCGTCGGCGAAGGACGCCTCGAGCGCGTCGAACCGCTCCCGCACGACGGGCAGACGCCCGTTCCGGTCGGCCGCGACGAGGTCGGCGAGGTCGCGGACGAGCCACCAGTACGAATTCCCGGCGAATCGATCGATCGCCGCCCGCTCGGGCGGCGTCACGGCGACGCCGGCCGTTCCGGCCCGGCCCACGATCTCAGGCAGCCGGTCGGCGTGCGCGAAGAAGGGGATGTAGACGGAGGTCGACGGCACCGAGGCGCACCACCAGAAGACGGGGATCGTTCCGCGCCCCGCCGGGAGCGATGCGACGCAGGAGGAGGCCGTCACGTCGAGATCGATCGAGGGATTCGTCGAGCGGTCGCGGGCGATCCGCATCATCCATCCCTCGTCGACCGAGCCGGCGCGCTCGCCGAGCAGTCCCGCCGAGCACTCCTCGCGCGTTCGCGCGTGCCGTGTCCGCCGCCGCGACTCGATCGAATCGTCCGCGTAGGCCCCCGCGAAATCCACGGGGCCGGCGTCCTCGTCCCACCATCCCATCGCGGCGGCGCGTCCGGCGAGATCGTCCGCGGCGAGATCGTAGTCGTCGCCGATCGTGTAGGCGTTCGAGATCGAGGCGGTCCCCCGCTCCACGCGGCGCGCCGCCCACCGGCGCCCCGCCGTCTCGAGGATCCACGCCTCGCCGGGATCGGCGATGATGAAGGAGTTCTCGTAGGCGCCCTGCGCCAGCGTCAACCCCGGGATCCCCGAGCCGAACTGCCCGTGGGCCTCGAGGACCGCGACGATCGCCTCCAGGGCCTCCCGCGCCGTTCGCCCCCGCTCGAGGCCGATGCGGACGAGGTCCATCCCCGTCGGTCCCGGCTCGGGGCCCTCGTCGCGGACGGCCGCCGCGAGCGCCAGGACGAGTTCCTTCGAGAAGACACCCTCGTTGCCGATCGCCACGCCATGCTCGTTCATCCCCTCCTCGTAGCCCCAGCACCAGTAGGGGTGCGAGCCGACCGTGGCCCAGGTCCTCGGCGCCTGCGGGATCCGGACGCGCCCGAGGTCGATCTCCGAGCCCGCCGGCCACTCGCTCCGCGGATGGAGCGCGAGCGGCGCGCAGCCCGCGGCCGTCCGGTCGCTGTTCTTGGCGAGGATCGTCATGCCGGAGGCCGTCGCGTCCGGCATGGCCACCCACGTGTCGCACGCCCAGAGGTCGGCGACACCGATCATCATGAGAACGAACCCCACGTAGAATCCCAAGGCCACAATCACTGCTTTTCGCATCGTTCCGCCTCCCCGTTCCAGGTCAGTTCGTTATCTCCGATACCGCCGGAACCCGTCCGGTATTCGGCCTAGAATCGAACACGTCGCCTGAAGGCGGCGACGGCGGCGCGGTAGAGCGCCACGTAGAGGACGAGGCCGACCGCGACGATCAGCGACATCCGCCACGCCGTTCCCGCGCCTCCATAGACCGTGAATTCCGCGTTCCTGATTTTCGCCCGCATCAGCATGTAGGCCGCGAGGACCAGCACGATCATCCCCGACGGCAGGATGAGCATGATCGTGCGCACCTTCTCGTTGAGGTTGCTCAGGTAGAGGACCGTGTAGGACGCGCCGACACACAGGAGTCCGGCCACCGCGGCGAAGGCCACGGCGATCCGTGCCGCGTCGACGAAGCCGCGCATCGTCGTGAAGCGGGGCAGCATGGCCGTCACGACCGCCGTCGCGACGACGGCGACGACGAGGGGCGCGGCGAATTTCGCCCGCACGATCTTCCGCGCCCCGAGGGGCAGCGTGAAGAGGAACCGGTACCCGTCGCTCTTCCCCTCGAGCTTCTCGGCGATCGTCGTGCCGAAGAGCACGGCGGCCGTCATTATGCAGCCCGTGAACACGATCCCGCCGGGATCGAGGCCGTCGAGGTGGAGCATGTAGAGGGGCACGAGCGCGTAGGCGATGCCGAGCGCGTAGGCCCACCAGTCCTTCGCAATCATCCACTTCACGGCGTCCCCTTCACGAAGGAGATGAGGATGTCGTCGAGATCGACGTTCTCGATCTTGACGTCGCCGCGGGCCAGGGGCCCGGCGAGGCGTTCTTTCAGGGCGGGGAAATCCCGCGAGATCCCCGACGAGCCGAATGCGCGATCCTCGACGTTGTGCAGCGCCCGCACGACGTCATCGTCCAGGGCGCCCGCCTTGAAGTGGATCCGTTTCCAGCGCGCCGTCAACTCGTCCTTCTCCTCGCTGAGGATGATTTTCCCGCCGACGAGGTAGGTGATGTAGTCGGCCGTCCGTTCGATGTCGTCGGTGATGTGCGAGGAGATGAGGACGCTGCGGTGGTCGTCGGCGATCACGCCCCGGAGCAGTTCGAGCAGGTCCCGCCTGACGACCGGGTCGAGTCCCGCCGTCGGCTCGTCGAGCACGAGGAGCTCGGGGTCGTGCGAGAGGGCGATGGCGAGCGAGAGCTTCACCCGCATCCCCTTCGAGAGGTCGCGCGCCTTCTTCCTGCGGTGCAGTTCGAAGCGGCCGAGGAGCTCGGTGAAGCGGTTCTCGTTCCAGCGCTCGAAGTAGTGGGCGACGAATCGGCCGTGCCAGTCGACGCTCCTGTTCTCGTAGAAGTACTGCGTCTCGCCGACGTAGCCGATGCGGTTCTTGATCTCCTTCTCGTGCTCGTCGTGGCCGAGACCGAAGGCCTCCACCGAACCGGCGTCGGCGCGGATGATGTTCATGACGAGTTTGACGAGAGTCGTCTTCCCCGCCCCGTTCGGGCCGATGAGCCCCATGATGCATCCGGCCGGCATCGCGAGCGTGATGGGCCCGAGCGTGAAGTCGCGGTACCGCTTCTCGAGCGCGTGCAGCGCGAGGATCTGTTCCATCTCCGTCACTCCTTGTGTTCGCGCAGGATCCCGATGACATCGTCGGGGGTGATCCCGAATTTCTCGCCCGTCTTCACGATCCGCCCGATCTCGCCGCGGATCTCCTCGAGCTTCTCCGCCCTGAGCCCCTCGCGGCTGACCTCGGCCACGAATGAGCCGAGCCCGGCGCGGGTCACGATGACCCCCTCCCCCTCGAGGTCGGCGTAGGCGCGCTTGATCGTGATGGCGCTGATCCTGAGCGCCCTGGCCATCTCCCGTATCGACGGCAGGCGTTCGCCCGCCGCGAGGGTGCCGTCCGCGACGGCGTCCTTGACCTGGTCGGTGACCTGCTTGTACAGCGGGTCGGGATTCAGCGGCGAAATGACGATAAACAACTGTTCACTCCTTGCTGTGCATATCGTGTATACACAGTATATGACATAAACACAGTTGTGTCAAGCGGGGAGGTCGCAATTTTTAACGAACGGGAGACGATTCTCTGTAACGCTCAGTATCGCATTATATTACGCGCGATGACGCCCGCGGCGAGCGTGGACCGCCGACTCATGCCCGGACGGCGACATCGGCATTCGTATTTTCCCGTTGACGCCCCCCGGCACCGGTCGCAGTATGATCTCAACCTGCCGAAAGGCGAAGGAGGGGCGCATCATGAGAAAAAGGATCGTGGCCCTGGCATCGGTTCTCCTGCTGGCGGCGGCGTTCGTCGTCACGACCGGGGACGATGCCTGCGCGCAGAAGAAGAAGGGAAGGGGCGAGGCGGGATCCAGGAAGAAGGATACCGAGGAACGGGCGCGGAAGGATGCGGCCGGCCGTGAAGCCGCGGTCGATTCGGCGCAGGGAGCCCGGCGTATCGGGGACGCCGGCGAGCAGGAGAAGCAACAGCGGCGACTCCGGGAACACGCCGGCGATCCGGCCGATGCCCGGGGGGCGAAGAAACGGTACCGTCCGCGGGGGCTCTCCGACGAGCAGATGAGGAAATGGACGGACGGCGCTCCCCCCGGATGGTCCAGGGGCCGGAAAACCGGCTGGGACGGCGCGGGATCTCCCCCGGGGCAGCGCGCGGGCGGCGATGACGCGAAGGTGATG
The DNA here is from genome assembly GCA_016931295.1 of Candidatus Krumholzibacteriota bacterium. Lineage (NCBI taxonomy): Bacteria > Candidatus Krumholzibacteriota > Candidatus Krumholzibacteriota bacterium. The sequence continues at coordinate 32,554 of JAFGEZ010000042.1, read as the reverse complement.
AGGCGCTACCCCGAGCGGGCCGCGGAATGGAACGATCGCGAGAAGAAGGAATGGGACGGCCGTCTCGAGAACGCCCGGGAACGTATCCGCGAGAAGGCGCAGGAGGACGACCGGGCCGCCGGAGAGGACGTGGAGAGCGCCGTCATCTCGATCGAGGAGGCGGCGCAGGCGGGCGTGCCCATCGAGCAGGCCGAATCCGCCGTCGGAACGGCGATCGATGCGGGGATGGACGGACACGGGATCGAGCAGATGACCCGGGCGATGGCCTACGGCGCCGAGCAGGAGGTCGACGCCGGCGAGCTCGGTTCGTTCGTCGAGTCGCGGATCAGGGAAGGCGAACGCGGCGACGACCTCGCCACGTCGATCTACGAGGAGGTCGATCGGCGGCATGCCATGCGGCAGGAGCAGGGCGAGGAGAAGAAGCCCTCCTGGTGGCGGCGGGTCTTCAAACGAAACTAGCGTTCGTTCACGAAATGCGCATGGAAACGCCCGCCGGGGGATATCCCCTGGCGGGCGTTTCGTGTCCATCCTGCGGCGCCGCTGCCGGCGCCGGACCATCTATCAGTCGAACGCCTGGTCGGTCTTCCAGACCTCCCACACCTTGCCGACGAGGCCGGGCCCCGGCTTGAGCGTCTCCTTGCCGGGCTTCCACCCCGAGGGTGTCGCCTCCTTGCCCTTGCTCTCGCGCACGAGCTGGAAGGCCTGCACCTGCCGGAGGGTCTCCCCGACGTTCCGGCCGACCGGGGGCGTGAGCACCTCGTACCCCTGGACGATGCCGTCGGGGTCGATGATGAAACGGCCCCGCGTCTCGACGCCGGCATCCTCGTCGTAGATGCCGTAGACCGCGCCGACCTTGCCGCCGCCGTCGGAGAGCATCGGGAATGGGATCCCGCCCTTCACCATCTTCGACAGCTCGTTCTCGTCCCACATCTTGTGGACGAAGACGCTGTCGACGCTGACGGAGAGGACCTGGACACCGAGTGTGGCGAATTCATCGTTCTTTTCCGCGACCGCGGAGACTTCCGTCGCTCAGACGAATGTGAAGTCGCCCGGGTAGAAGCAGAGCACCACCCACTGACCCAGGTAGTCCGAGAGCTTGACGTTGACGAACGTGCCCTTGTGGTACGCGGGGGCGGTGAAATCGGGGGCCTTCCGGCCGACCTTGATCATACCCATATGCGCATCCTTCTTTCCGGCCGCTTCGGTCGGCCGTTCCTCGATCGGTTCGATCGTCTCGCCGACGGGGCCTCCCGTCGGGCGCGCGCATCCCGCCTTGAACTCCTCTGCCATGTTCACCTCCTTCCATGTGACGCCTCGATTGTAACGATTTCAGACTGCAGGTCAACCGCCTACTTCCATTTTCCCGCCGGCTCGATGCTCACCGCCTGCCCCCCACCGGGAGCGAAGCGCATCGTGAGGACCGTGCCGGCGTCGACGGCGCGCTCCTCGATCGTGTAGCCGAGAGGGTTGGTGTCCCAGTCCGCCTCGGAGGCGTCGGCGTAGATACGCGCCGTGTACGCCGTCCCCTCCTCCAGGAAATCCAGCGGCACGAGGAAGACGCGCGCCCGCTCGTCGGTGAGCCCGCCGACAAACCACGACCGCCCCGCGCGGCGGGCCGTGATGACGAAGTCGCCGATCTCGGCGTCGAGAACGCGCGTCTCGTCCCAGGTGACGGGCACCTCCTCGATGAACCTGAAGGCGGGGTGCCCCTCGTAGTTCTCAGGGAGGTCGGCCGCCATCTGGAGCGGGCTGAAGACGACCACGTACAGGGCGAGCTGCTTTGCCAGGGTCGAGCGCACGCGGAAGCGCCCCTGGTAGCGCTCGTCGAGGGCGAAGATCCCCGGCGTGTAGTCCATCGGGCCGCCGAGCAGCCGGGTGAAGGGAAGGATCGCCGTGTGCTCGGGGGGATTGCCGTCCGACCACGCGTCGTACTCCATCCCGCGCGCCCCCTCGCGGGTCATCATGTTCGGCCAGGTCCGCGAGACGCCGGTCGGCTTGATCGGCTCGTGGGCGTCGATGACGATGCGCCGCTCGGCGGCCTTCTCGACGACCGAGCGGTAGTGGCGCACCATCCACTGCCCGTGGTGGTGCTGCCCGCGCGGGAAGATCCCGCCGGCGTAGCCGGTCTTGACCGCCGGCACGCCGAGGCGCGCGTAGAGATCGAGGGCCTCGTCGATCTGCCGCTCGTAGCCGGGGACGTCCCCGCCGGTCTCGTGGTGACCGATGAGAACGACCCCCTTCTCGCGGCCGTAACGGACGACGGCCTCGAGGTCGAAGTCGGGGTAGCTCTCGGTGAAGGAGTAGGCTCCCTCCTGCCCCCAGCCTTCCCAGCCGGTGTTCCACCCCTCGATGAGGAGCCCCGGTATCCCGTGCCTCGACGCGAAATCGATGTAGCGCTTCGCGTTCGCCGTGGTAGCGCCGTGGCGCGGCCCGGCGGTCCACGTCTCCTGCTTGATGTGCATGCTCCACCAGATGCCGACGTACTTCATCGGGCGGATCCAGGAGGTATCCTCGATCCGGCAGGGCTCGTTGAGGCTGAGGATGAGCGTGCTCTCGGCGAGGCCGCCGGCGCGGTCGGCGAGGAGGATCGTCCGCCAGGGAGTGACGAGCGGCGTGTCCCCGCGCACCCGCACGCCGTCGGGCCAGGGGACGAGATCGGCCTCGAAGCGGCCCGGCGGGCCCGGCACGGCGCGCAGGGTCATCCCTGCGTAGTCGGTGAGGGCCGCCTCGTGAACGGCGAGGTGCGTCCCCGAGGGAGTACGCATCGTCACGGGTGTGTTGCAGGCCACGATCGCCCCGAGCCCGGTCGTCGCGTAGAGCCGCTCGTAGGAGTCCCAGTCGGCCGGGATCCACCAGGCCCTGTTGTCCGAGGCGAAATCGAAGCGGGTGAGCTCGTCGGCGATCTCGATCGATTCGAGTCCCGGCTGGCGCGGGATCCGGTAGCGGAAGGCCGCCCCGTCGTCGTACGCTCGGAAGACGATCTCGAGCCGCCGCCCCGTCTCTGCCGTCTCGCGCAGCACGACGGCGAGCTCGGACGCGCGATCGCGGATCTCGGAGAACTGCCCCCAGACGGGGCGCCATGTCTCGTCGATCGCGCGTCGCGCCGACGACTCGAGGGAAAAGGGCCCCGCGAAATCCGGCGCGCCGCGCAGGCGGAATCCCATCGCCGACGGGCGGATGATCTCCTCTCCACGGAACGAGACGGCGTATCGGGGCAGCCCCTCCTCCAGCGTGAAGACGACGGCGACCGATCCATCCGGCGAGCGCAGCTCGAGCGGCGCGGCGGCGGCCGGATCGCCTCCGGCGCGGGGAGCGGGCGCCGCGGGCACGCAGGCGACGGCGGCTGCGGCAGCCGCGCAGTCGAGCGTGGACGGCGCGGCGAGAGCCGCGAGAACGGCGACCACGGCCGCCAGGGCGTCACGTCTCATGTTGTCCCTCCGGGATCGTGTACGTCGCGGCGACGGCGACAAGGCCGGCGACGGCGAAGGTCATGAACCGGGCGGTGATCACTGCCTCCATCCCCGTCGCGATCCAGAAAACGGTGAAGAGGAGCCCCGCGAGGATCGTGGCGAGGGCCGCCCGGCCGTGGTATCGCTTCCAGAAGAGCGTGCAGAGGATCACGACGGAGAAGGTGCCGCCGATCCCCGCCCAGACGAACCCGACGATCGTGTAGATCAGCTTCGACGGCGAGAGGTACGCGAGAACGAGAGCGACGGCGGCGAGGAGCGCCGTCACGAGCCGCGAGTGCCGGAGACCGTCTCCCGCGTCGCGGCCGCGGCGGCGGAGCGCCGGCTTGACGATGTTCTCGCTGAGTTCCGAGGCCGAGAGGATGAGGAGCGAGTCGGCCGTCGAGATCATCGCGGCGATGGCGCCGGTGATGAGGACGGCGGCCACGGCCGGCGGGAAGATCCGGAGCATGACGGCGGGCATCACGTACTCGGCGTCCTCGAGCCCCTCCGGGCCGAAGAGGGCGATGCCGATCCAGCCGATCGAGAGGGCGCCGATGTAGGCGAGCACCGTCCAGGCGATCCCGATGTTCCGCCCCCGCCGCGCCTCGCCGGGATCGCGGATCGCCATGAAACGCATCGAGAGCTGCGGCTGGCCGCCGAGATAGCCGAAAAACCACGAGACGCCCCCCATGATCGCCGCCCCCGCGGCGAAGCCCGATGCGGCGCCCGTCCACGAGCCGTGCCCCGCCCCCGCCGCGACGATCGCCTCGGGGATCGACCGGGCGAAGACGTCCGGGGCCTTCGCGATGACGGCAAGACCCACGAGGGGACCGACGACGAGCGCGGCGATCATCACGATCGCCTGGACGACGTCGGTGTAGACGACGCTCCGGAATCCCCCGTAGACGGTATAGGGAACGATGATGACGGCCGTCACGAGCATCCCGAGACGGGGGTCGAGCCCGAAGATCGAATGCAGCGTCTTCCCGCCGCCGAGGAACTGCGCCCCCACGTAGAAGAAAAAGAAGAAGACGATCGTGAGCGAGCCCCACACGCGGATCGCCTCGCCCGCGTCCCCGTGGCGCCGGGCGATGTACCCGGTGAAGGTCGTCACCTCGTAGCGCTCCGCCTCGTCGCGCAGGCGCCATGCGATCGCCGCCCACGCGACGACGATCCCGGCGACACAGCCGACGGCCGTCCAGACGCTCGCAAGCCCGGTGGCGTAGGCGAAGCCGGGCAGGCCGAGGAGCGCCCAGGAGGACTCTCCCGTCGCCCGTTCGGAGAGCGCCGCCGCCCAGCCGGGCAGGCAGCGGCCGGCGATCGAGTAGTCGCAGGCGTCCTGCACCTTGCGGCCCTGGTAGAGCCCCCACGCGACGAGCAGCGCGAGGTAGAGGATCATGACGACGAGTATCTGCGCGGTGTGTTCTTCCATCGCTCCTCCCGTGTCTTCAGGGCGCCCGGCGCAGTACGTTGCACCCGAATGCGCCGCCGGAGCGGGCCGGTTCGAACCGCTCGACGAGCGCGCCGTCGATGCAACCGGCATGATCCGGCCTACACCGGAACCATCCTCGCATCTGTGCGGATATGCATGTGCGCGGGGCGTATCGTCCGCCGGACGCGCGACGCGCCGACGATCATACCCGTCCCGGCCGGGGAAGGCAATGTTCGATCAGGCTCCTGACCGAGTACTGCGGTTGTCACTCTCCGCCGACACGCCACTCGGCGATCTTGCCGTTGCGGACGACGGCGCGCCACGACGCGGGGATCTCCCACGGCGTCGACTGCGGAACGCCCTCGCGTCCGGCGCCCTTCGCGCGGCCCCGGATGTCGAAACGGTCGGCGGTGCCCTCGATCTCGTCGATCTCGATGCTGTAGGCGGAGACCATGTGGAAGTACTTGTCCCACGCCTCCTTCATCGAACGCTTGCCGCGGATCGTCTTGCCGAGCGCGTCTACGAAGAGGTGGTCGTCGGTCAGGAGTTCGGAGAGATCGTCCACGCGTCGCTCGTTGAACAGCCGAACGAAATCGCGGACGATGCTCTCCGTGCGATCGTTCGCCATGCTGACCTCGATGGCGCGCGCCTCGCGGACGAGACGGCGGGGCCGACGCGGGCACGCGCGGCTGAGGAAAACGATACGAGAGGATTCTAGCACAGTTTCCGCGAAAAGGAAACCCCCCGGGGCCGCCGCCGGGGGAATCCGCACGGGAAAGGCCGCCGCGCGCCGGCCGTGCCGCCCCGGAAGCGGCGGCCCCGCGCCCCCGTCATTTCCTCAGCGCCGCCTTCGTGAGCAGGTAGTCGGGCACCTCGGTCTCGAAATCGATATCGTCGATGATGAACTCCGTGCCGTCCCCGCGGGCGAGGGCGTCCTTGAAGACCATCCGCCGCGGATACCACCGGCCGTCCGTCCGGAAGACCTCGGTGATCCGCGTCGTCTTGAGGAGCTTGCCGCTGCGGGCGAACCGCTCCTCTCGGAGGGCGAGCCAGCGCTCCTCGTCCACCCAGATCTTCCGCGAGTGGTATGCGACGTCGGGAACCTTCGCCGTCATCTCGACGACCCAGCAGGCCCGCCCCTCGATCTCCTCCTCGCCGACGACCGCGGCGTCGTACTTCTCGACGAGCTCGGTGTTCTCCGTGACGTCCTCGTAGGAGAGGTCCGAGCCCATCACCGACTGCCGGAGCAGGTGCCCGGAGATGGCGATGATCCGGTCCTCGGGCTCGGGGGCGTAGTTCCACAGCTTGTCGCCGAGCCGGAGCATCTTCTTGCCCCGCTCGCGCGCAGGCGAGAGGTACTCGACGAAGGAGTTGTCCTTGCCCTTGCGCCACGAGCGGGAGGTGATCGTGCGGGTGCCGCTCCGCGCGTGGACGATCATCGTCGAGCGCGTCACGGCGTGGTCGACGTACATGTTCTCGTCGATCCGGGCGAGCACCTCCTCGCCGGTGGGCCTGTCGGCGGCAGCCGCCGGGTTGCACGCGAGAAGGAGAAGGACGGCGGCGGTCAGCGCGTGTCTCATGTCTCGAGCTCCTTGAACAGTTGCGCGGTCTGTCTCCTGAAAACGCCTATCCCCGACACGGCCGTGCCGACGAGCGTGGCGCCGAGGCCCGGCAGGAAACCGATGAACCAGCCGAGACACGTCACCTGCGCCCGGACGACGCTCGCCATGAGCACCGATGAGGATTCCATCATGCCGGACATGTCGATCCCCACCTCCTGCAGGTACCAGGAGGCGCCGAGACCGATCGCCGTGCCGAGCATCGCGCCGACGAGTCCGATCAAGGCGGCCTCGACGAGCTGCGTGGCGAAGACGTGCCCCTTCGACTCGCCGATCGCGAGCCGCACGCCGAACTCCCCGTAGCGGCGGATCCCCGACATCAGCCCGGCGTTCCAGAGGACGATCGACATGACGACGAAGAAGATCGCGAGGATGATCGTGATCCGGTACTCGGCGAGGTCGAGCAGGGCCCCGAGCCCGTTCTGGTCCCGCAGGGTGATCATGACCGGCGTGCGGTCCGCGGCCGGATCGCTCCCGGGCTTCCGCGCCGCCGCGTTGAAGGCCGCGGCGACCGCCTCCGCCCGCTTGGCATCGAAGACGGTGTTGGGAAAGAATCCCAGGATCTCCCCCGCCATCCCGGACATGTCGAGGGCGTACTGCGCGTCCCCGATATCGACGATCATCGAGTTGCGGTCGAGGGCGGCGACGCCGAACCGCACCGTGCCGGCGACGAGGAAGTTGTGTATCGCCATCGCCCCGGTCGAGGTGGCCCCGACGAGCGTGGCGGTCTCGCCGATTTCCACCTCGAGCTGCCTGGCGAGATCGTCGGAGACGAGGATCTCCCCCGGGCGCTCCGGCAGACGGCCGCGCACGAGGGATGCCCCGAGGTTGAGCCGCCCGGGCTCGCGTGTGTTCGCGCCGAGAAGATCCGCCGCGATCCCGAAGACGGGTCCCTGGCTGCGCGTCTCGCCCAGCGAGTCTGGAACGTCGAGGAGACCGCCGAACTTGATCCGTGCCGTCCATTCGAGATCGGGGTACTCGCGCCGCAGCGAGGCGATAAGGCTGTCGGCGCCGTCGATGGCGAGATCGTTGGGCAGCTGCGAGACCAGTTCCCGGTAGCCGCGGGTGACGACCTTGACGTGCCCCGTGTCGAGCTGGGCGTACGAGCGCACCGCCTCGTCCATGAACCCGTGCATGAGGCAGGTCATCACCACGGTGAGGGCCGCCCCGATCGTCACGACGACGATCGGGAAGAGGCTGCGGTGCCGGTCGCGCAGGAGCCCCTTGAGCAGGAACCTCGTCATGACGCCTTCCCCCTCAGCGCATCGGTCGGTCTCATCCGCGAGATCTTCGACGCGGGCAGATAGGAGACGATCGTGACCGTCACGAGGACGATCAGGGTCGTCGCCACGACGAGCCGCAGCCCGTAATAGGGATAGAGGGCGGGCGGGATCGCGATCCCCCAGTCGCCGGCCATCTCGGGCATCGGAAGCCCCCGGACCCGGCTGAGCCACAAAAGCGGCACCCCGTAGACCGCGCCGAGAAGGAGGGCGAGCACGCCGTGCATCGCCCCCTCGAGGGTGAAGAGGCCGACGACGGTGGCCCGCCTCATGCCGAGCGCGACGAGCGTGCCGATCTCCCTGCGGCGGCGCCAGATCGCGAGCACCTGCGTGTCGAAGACGGCGAGAAGCCCCATGAAGAGCAGGAGCCCGTAGACGATGTTGGCGCTGTTCGACTTCATCCGGATCAGCTCCTCGATGTCGGCGAGGAGATCGTCGAGATCGTGGAAAGCCCACCCCCCGCCGGCCTCCGGCGGATCGGCGACGCCCGTGCCGATGACGGCGACGCTCGCCTCGCCGGGAGCGCGGAACATTTCGCGCATCCGCTCGAGGGGCAGCCAGATCTGCCCCACGTCCACCGACGGCGAAGCGGCCTGCATGATCTGGACGATCCGGATGTCGTCCGCGTCGAAGGTGCCCCCCGCGTCGCGCCAGCGGACGGTGACGTAATCGCCCACTCCGAGCCGCGTCTGCCGGGCCATCTGCTCGCCGATCATCGCGGGGATCGCACCGCCGCCGTCGGCGGCGAGGAACCGCGACGGGATATCGATGATGCGCTGCCCCGGATCGATCCCGCGGAGCACGACGCCGCGGATCCGCCCCTCGGGAAAGATCGCGCCGGTGGCGACGAGCATCGGCGTCGCCTCGCCGCGGTCGACGAGCGCGGCGACGGCGGGCGGAAGCGGCCCGTGAGCGTCCTCGAAGGTGAGGGGATCGTACGGGTCGTAGGCCTCGTGCCAGTACATCCCCCCGCCGATCTCGAAGTCGATCCGGGCGTCCTTGGCGTAGCGCGCCATCCCCTCCAGCACTCCCTGCACCCAGATGATGAGGACGAAGACGAGCGAGAGGACGATCGCGTTGAGCCAGGTCCTCAGCCCCACTCCCAGGATGTTCCGCGTGGCCAGCCTCGGGATCAGCATGGCGTCCTTTCCGTCACGTCGACGGCGTCGTCTCGACGTCCTCGACGACGCGCCCGTCGTTCAACGTGATCCTGCGCCGCAGGTAGCGGATGACCTTCTCGTCGTGCGTGGCGAAGACGAAGGTCGATTGGAGCTCCTCGTTCAGCTTCACCATCATCCGGAGGATGTTGTAGGAGTTCTCGGCGTCGAGGTTGGCCGTCGGCTCGTCGGCGAGAACGAGTTCCGGCTCCTTCACCATCGCCCTGGCGACGGCCACCCGCTGGCTCTCGCCTCCGGAGAGCTGCGCCGGGCGCGATTTCGCCCGTTCGGCCAGCCCGACCCATTCGAGGGCCTGCATCACGAGGCGGCCCCGCTTGCCGCCCGGCATACCGAGCAACAGCAGCGGCAGCTCGACGTTCTCGAAGACGTTGTAGGCGGGCAACAGGTTGTATGTCTGGAAGATGAAGCCGATGTGCTCGTTGCGCAGCCGCGCCGACCCCGCGTGGTCGAGGGCGGAGGTGTCGAGGCCGAGAACGGTCGCCGTGCCGGTGGTGGGGTAGTCGAGCGCGCCGACGATGTTGAGAAGCGTCGTCTTCCCCGAGCCGCTCGGTCCGACGAGTCCGAGGAACTCCCCGCGCGCCACGTCGATCGTGACGTCGGAGAGGGCGTCGAAGCGCCCCCTCCCCACCGGGTAGGACTTGCCCAGGCCTTCCGTCCTGATCAGCGCGCCGTTTTCCATGCTCGGTCCCTTTCGTCGAATCGACGGTTCATCGCCCGTCCCGTCAGTGGTTGTATATCAGGACGACCTGGCCTCCCGTACCGGACACCGGCGTCTCCCGGGCGAGAAGCGCAGCGCCGGCGTCGGATTCCCGGTAGTCGAAGAATATCACGTCCAGTTCGATGCGGTCCCACGCCCTGCGCCATGCGAAATGGGAGGAGAACCGCTCCGTCTCCCACGAAAAATAGCCGATGAAGGTGAACGCGTCGAGTATCCCCGCTTGGTAGGAGAGCATGCAGGCCGAATAGTCCGCGTCGATGTCGCTTTCGCCGATCTCCTCGGCGATCGAGACGGCCATGTGCTCGGCGAGCACGAAGAGGCCGTTGCCGACGGGAACGGTGTAATCGATCCCGACCGTTCCCGACTGCCGCCAGCGGAAGGGGAGCGGATCGCTGTCGTACCTGCCGAGGACCGCCTCGAACCACACCCCCGCCTCGACGTCCCAGCGCCCGTCGAGGGCGAGGCGGTGCTCGCGGAACTCGCCGAGCATCATCCCCGAGCCGTCGATGACGCGCGTGTGGACGCTCGCCGCGAGCTCCCCGCTCCCGGCTGGCACCTGCAACCGCCCGCCGAACTCCGGCTCGGTTTTCTTTGAGGGGAAGAGCTCGAGCCCCTTCGTCTCGTCGTTCCCGTAGAGCCCCCAGAGCCAGAGGCCGACGTTGGCGTCGGAGGTGTACCGGAAGCGCGCCCCGTAGACGCCGTCGGTGAGGGCGAGCGGGTCGCGCGGATCGACGCGGTCGAACCACATCAGCGAGCGGAGGAGCCTGGCCGGGCCGAAGTTCACCTTCTGCAGGCCGACGCGCGTCTCGGTACGGCTGGTCGCGTAGCGCAGCTTCAGCCGGTAGAGTTCGGCGTCGAATTCGTCGTCCGGAGCGGGGTCTCCGTCCATCGCGCCGAGATTGGCCAGCGCTTCGAGATCGAGGAGCCGCCCGCCCGACTCGATCGACACGGAAAGCGAGGGGATGTAGCGCAGCCCGCCGTTCCACGACCGGTCGCCCCCATCCCGCGCGTCGAGATACCAGACGGAGAGCTGGCCCCGCAGGCCGAGCGCGAGGACGCCGTCGCCCCGGGCTCTTTCCCACCGGGGCGCCGCCGCGGCCGGAGCGGCGACGAAGGCCGCGGCGAGGATCGCCGCAGGAAGGACCGCCGCGCGGCCAGCACGAACGTGCGAACGGCGAGGATTGCATCGCATTTCGTAACCACTCCCGCGAGTCATCCGTTCAGCCGCCAGAGGGCGGCGTTCAACGCGGTGGCGAAGGCCACCCAGGCAAGGTAGGGGATCATCAGGGCTCCAGCCCACGCGGAGACGCGAAAGAAGAGAATGGTGGTGGCGACGATGGCCGCGAGGAGGAGCAGTATGTCGACGAGCCCGGCGAGGGGACTCCGCAACCCGAAGAAGAGGAACGACCAGGCCCAGTTGAGGGCGAGCTGCGCACAGAAGAGGACGAGTGCGGCCCGCGCCGCAGGCGCGTCTGGCAATCGCCGCCAGACGAGCCATGCGGCGAATCCCATCATCAGGTAGAGGGTCGTCCAGACCGGCGCGAAGACCCAGGCGGGCGGATTGAAGGAGGGTTTCGCCAGCGCCGGGTACCACTCGCGCGTCCCGGCGCTCGTGGCGATGCCGGCCGTGATCCCCACGATCTGCGGCGCGAGGAGACAGATGACGAGACGGATCGAGTTCGTCACGGCGCACCTCCTTCCGCTCGCCGCATCGGCGGCGAGAACCCCGTTGCCTGGAGCGCGATCGTGACGACGATCGCCGCCAGGAGCAGCAGCATGACGGCGAGGGCGAGCCGGCGCGCGCTCGCGCCTGCGTTCCCCGCGCCGAGGACGGCGCCGGCCGCGGCGAGTTCCGTCGCCTCGGCCAGGCCCCACCCGAGGAGCAGCCCGGCGCCGAGTCGGAGGATCGAGTAGAGGGCGAGCGCCTGGACCGCCCCGAGCCCCGCGCCGACGGCGAGACCGAACCGCGCACCGGCACGCGAACCGAAGACGGCGGCACGCCTCATCAGCCAGAAGAGCAGCCCGGTCAGGAGAAGAAAGGCGAGATATCCGAGGGGGATCCGCCGGAAGGCCGTCTCCGCGTCGAGAAGCGCGGGTTGGCCGCCTGCGTAGATCCGGGCGAGGAGCCCCGCGTGGAAAAGGACGTCCACGGCGAGGAAGGCCACCCAGGCGAGCAGTACGAGCCCGACTGTTCTGCCGGCCGATACGTCCGGGAGGACGCCTATCGCCGCCGCCGGCGCACCGTGTCGTTCCATCGATTCCTCCCTGTCGAATCAGCGCCCCGCGCGGGACGCTCCATGGTCGGGGGATTCGTAGCGCAGGTGCCATGCGGGCACTCGCCACCCGATCCCCGCGCCTGTCAGGGCCCCGAGGGCGGAGCCTGACGCCGTCCAGAAGGCCATGATCCCGATCGTCTCCCCCGTCGTGTTCCCGCAGTCCCCCGTGTCGCAGATCTCATCCATGAACCACTCGAAGACGATGCCGAAGGCGATGCCGGCGATGCAGCCGGCGATCGCTCCCGTCCTCGCGCCCTTGCGGAGCGCGTTGCCGCGCACCCAGATGGCGTCGATCCCCTCGAGCGGAACGATGCGTTCCTCTCCGGCGGAGAAGAGGTAGAGCGAATCGAACCGGCTGCCGACGAGGCGTCCCTCGAGGAGCGGCCCGCCCACGGTCTCGATGCGCAGGGAGTCCGCCAGGCGGAACCCGCCGAACGCGGCGAGGCGCATGTCGAATACGACCCGCTCCCCCGCCGCCACCGGCATGGAAAGGGCAAGGCCCGCGGTGCAGGCGAGCAGGAGATGTATCGTCCGGTGTCGCGTCACCGATGCTTCCCTCCTATTACGTCCCCGTGACGCCCAGACCGCTGGATACGGCCGCGACGAGAACGAAGAAGAGCACGGCGGCGGCCGCGCCGGGATACGATCCGAGCTGGAATCCGCCGTAGAGATCGATCTCGCTCTCCCCGTCCCTGACGCGTACCTGCTCCAGCCCGAGGGTCGCGCCGAACCAGTCGTCGTAGCCCACGAGGAGACGCGCCGTCGCCGCGGGCCCGTCGATGGCGTAATCGTCGTCCCACGACTTGACGGCGAGCGAGAGCCCCGGCGCGACGTCCGCCGACCAGCCGCCGCCGAGGCGCACGCGCAGCCGGGCGGCGATGCCGAGGGCCGTCTCCTCCTTCATCGTCGCGTAGACGGCGCCGCCGAGGGCGAATTGCTCGCCGAGATTCCACATCGGCCCGACCTCCAGGATGACCTGGTAGTCGAAGGGCTCGCCGGCGCGCGCGTCCTGGACCCGGTCCAGCCGCCACTGGATCCCGTACTCGGTGACGATGAATACGTCGCAGTCCGGCCGCGCGCCGCCGCGCCAGCAGACGCCCGCTCCCGCGACGGGAACGGCGGCAGCCGCGGCGAACGCGATCGCGACGGCCGTCGAGACGGCAATCTGCCCGGCCGTCGTTCTCACCCGCCACCCGCTTTCATCGTCGCCGCGAAGTCGCGGACGGCCGCCTCGTCGAAGCGCGAGACGCTCTTCTCGATCTTCGCGATTTTGCGGACGATCCCCCGCTGCAGGAAGTTCATCTTCGAGAAATCGAACTCGCCGCCGAAGAGGCCCGCCGCGGAGGCATGCCGCCGCAGGCCCTCCGGGTAGGCCGCCTCGAACTGGCTTCGCGCCTCCTCCCCCTCCTGCATGTGGCAGACGAAGAGGCCGAGACGCACGCCGAGGAGCGCCTCGCGGTGCCGCTCGCAGTACTTCCGGATGCCCTTCTGCACCTTCCCCGCGTGGATCGAGCTTCCGACGACGACGGCGTCGTAGCCGTCGGGATCGACCGCCTTCCCTCGTTTGAGATCGGCGATCACCGTCTCCGCGCCGAGCTCGCCGGCGAGCAGGCGAGCGGCCTTCTCCGCGCAACCGTGCGCGGTCATGTAGACGATCAGCGTTCGCATGCGTCCTCCCGTCGCCCGGCGGCGAGGCGCCGGGCGCTCGTCATTCCTCTTCCTCCTTCGCGCCGAGCGGCTGTTCGATGAGCAGCCCGGCCTGCACCTGGATGCCCGAGGAGAAGGGATAGATGCTGTCCCTTCCATTCACGATTCCCAGGTAGCGGAGATCGCACTGCAGCCCGAACATGTCGCTCAGCTTGAAAACGACCGAGGCGCCCGGCATCCAGACCCACCGGAAGGGCTCGGGATCGCAGCCGAGCTCCGAGCATGGCTCATCGATGCCCTCGACCGGCTTGTCGGACCACTTCGTGATGCCGACGCCCAGCCCCAGCCAGAAGGAGTGTCCCGCCGACGACCGCCCGATCCGGCGCTGGTAGTTCACCGCGACGGTCTTGAGCGTGTACTTCCAGTCCTCGAGGTTCCAGAACACGATCTGTCCCTGGTTCGTCGGCTTGACGGTGGCCGAGTGGTAGAAGAACTCCATCGACCACCGCCCCCGGTCATCGCCGGTGAGCACCGAACTGAACGCGAACTGCCCCCCGTAGACACCGCCGTAGGACACGTCGTACTCGACACCCATCCCGTCCCACCAGTATTCTTCCGGATTCTGGTTATCGTGGTGCCCGAGGTAAAGGAGCACGCCCTGGGCGTTCGCGCGCCCCGGCGCGAGCCCGGCGGCGGCGCACGCGAGGCAGCAGACAACGATCGCAATCCTGCGCATCACATACCTCCCGGTCACTGCCCGGCGGACCGCCCGGACGATCTCATTCCGGCTCGACCACGACGGCCGTCCCGTAGCAGATCACCTCGGTGACGCCGTCGGTGACCTCCTCGGCGTCGTAGCGGATGCCGACGACCGCGTTGGCCCCCACTTCGGTCGCATGCTCGAACATCAGGTCGAAGGCGCGGTCGCGCGTCTTCTCGCAGAGCTCCTGGAAGAGCGTGATGTCGCCGCCGAAGATCGTCTGCAGATCGGCGCCGATCCGGCCGAAGATCGAGCGCGATCGCACGGCGAGGCCCCGCACCACGCCGAGATGCTTCGTCACGCGATAGCCGTGTATCTCGAACGACGTCGAGGTCATCGGGTGCTTCATGAGCGCTCCGAATTTCGCCTCGTGCCGTTCGCCGGGCGACATCTTCCCGTAGCACTCGAGGCACGTCCCCTCGAACCGGAAATAGTAGTCCGACGGGTATTCCTTTCCGCAGATCCCGCACTTCATCACGTGTCGTCCTTTCGCCGGGGTCCGGTTTCGGAGCGCCGGTCTCTCCGCGCCCGCCGCCCGTACTACCCGTCCCCGCGGCCCGGTATTCGGATCAGGGGGCCACCGGATCGCCGACGAGGCGGTAGCGGCCGTTCACGTAGGCCACGAGGGGTATCCGCTCGAAGGAGATCCTGCCGTCCGTAACGTGCCCGGCATCCGCGCGCTTGGCCGAGACGCGTCCGATGAACATGTCGTGCGCGCCGAGGGGCACGACCTTGAGCACTCGGCATTCGATGTTGACCGGGCACTCGGCGACGATCGGCGCCTTCACGGTCTCCCCGTCGAGCGGCGTCAGCCCGGCGAGGGCGAACTTGTCCTTCTCGCGGCCGGACACGGTCCCGCACGTGACGACGGCGTCGAGAAGATCCGGCGTGGGGATGTTCACCGTGAAGCATCCGCTCTCGCGGATCATCCGGTGGGAGTGGCGCTCGGGGCGGATCGAGACGTTGATCGTCTCGGGGTCGGAGCAGCCCACGCCGCACCAGGCGATGGTGATGACGTTTCGTCCGAGCGTCTGGTGGCCGCACCCGACGAGGACGACGGGAACCGGCGCGAGGATGAAGGAACCGGTGAACGCGGTCTTATCGTTCATGCGTCCCTTTCTCCGGGGGGCGATCGACGAGAGGCGCGGCGCCTGACCGATGCCCGCCCGGCGTGACGGTGGTGCGTGAGAATGGACCGGGCCGCTTGCAGGGAGGGTACCATGCCCGGCTACCGGACGCAATCGGAAGCGTTCCGGAGGCGGCGGGTCGCGCTGCCCGCCGGGCGGCGAGCGTTACCTGAAGAGCCCCTTGATCGCCCCCCAGCTCGATTCAACGGCGCCGGTCAGGACGTACGGGGGCGGCAGGCAGGTCCGTCTCGCGAGCACGCTGTCGGGCGAGTAGTTCACGTAGTGTTCCCAGAAGACGTAGAGCCGCTCGCGGTTGAAATCGGGCGCGCAGCTCGATGCCTCGTACGCCTCGAGCTCGATTCGCGTCACCTCGTGCGTCTCGACGAAGAGATACTGCCTGCAACACCATGCCGTGCTGTCGCAGCACCCCTTGAAGAGCACGCTGGCGCCCGAGGCGAGGTCGCCCGTCCAGACGTCGATGACGGCGTCGTTGACCGACGGCTGCATCGGCGTCACGTTGTCAGGGTAGATCAGGCGGAAGTGCGCGCCCGACATTCCGTTCGACCCGGGGTAGAGCACGACGTAGAGGTCGATGACGGCCCGGTCGCCCTCGAACGCGCAGCTGGCATTGTAGCGCCGCGTGGAGTCGGCGAAGAGGCTGACGTAGGCGCATCTGGCCGGCGCGACGTCGGCGAGCAGCCACGCCGCCGAAAGGAGGATGCAGACCCCCCGTCTCATACGCCCCTCCACAAACCGGAGCGCGGGCGCTCACCCGCCGCCTACTCCCCGACGATCAGGACGATGTTCCTTACGCGCAGCGGCTCGGGGTCGGGTTCGAACAGCGGCCAGTAGCACAGTGTCGCGACATCCGTGCCGGTCTTCCTCGCCAGGTAGGTCCATCGCTGCTCCTGCGGCGAGCCGCACAGTGTGTCCGTCGATGCGATGGTGTAATCGACGAGCAGGGCCATCTCGTCGTCGAATGCCCTGGTGAATTCCCACCCGTACCCGCAGGAGGCGAGGCAGGCGAGCAGGGACACCTCGAAATTGCGGCCTCGCGTCGCGCGGATCGTGTCACCGGCCGCGATCACGGGATCGGGCTCGACGATGCTCCGCGTCGACCCGTCGCATCCGGCGGTTGCGCACGCGGCGATCGCCAGCAACGCGACGACGGCGATCCTCGTCATGACGCACGCTCCATTCCCTCGATGCGCATCGAGATACCTCATGTGATGTGGAGTCTGCGTACAGTATACGCCTCATCGCCCCGGATTGCAAGATCCCCCGGTGACCGCCCGGCGGCGGCGCGCCGCACGAAGAACGGCCCCCGGGACATGCCCGGGGGCCGTGAGGTCAACGTGGACAGGGACGGCCGCGTCAGCCGTTCGAGGGCAGCTCGAGCCCGTAGTTCTGACGCTTGTCCGCCTTCTTGAGCTGGAAGGCGAGGAAGATCGAGATGATCCCCAACGCCACCAGCATCAGGATCGGGATCGTGTAGTTGTAGGTGGCGATCTCGCCGGTCACGCGCAGCCGGTCGATCTCCGCGCCGATCTTCTCGACGCTCATCCCCTCGGCGATCAACGCCTCGCGCTTCGCGTGTATCTGGGCGACGACGTCGGGGTTGACCATGTCGAGGACCTTGCCGATGCCCCAGTAGAAGGCCGAGAGGCCGTAGTTCTGGATGGTGAACATCGTGGCGTAGGCCGTGCCGAGGCGGTTCTCCGCGACGATCTTTGCCAGCGAGGGCCACATCGCCGCGGGCACGAGCGAGAAGGCGACGCCCAGCGCGAAGAGCCCCGTGTAGCCGAGGAACACGCTGTTCAGCACCGACAGTGTGATGTGCGCGTAGATCAGCAGGATCGAGCCGAGGATCATCAGCGACGCCGCCCGGCCCTTCCTGTCGACGAGGCTGCCGAAGAGGGGCGTGAAGAGGATCGTGCCGAGCGGGATCAGCCCGCTCACCTTCGGCCCGTTGTGGAAGTACGCCGAGACCTTCTCGAGGAAGGTCATCGAGGACGTGTCCGGCATCGCGAAGGTGAAGCCGAACTTGTTGACGAGCAGGTCGGGGGCGTACTGCAGGAACGGGAACACCGCCGAGTAGAACGCGACGCACAGCAGGGCGATGTAGATGAAGGAGCTGTCGGTGATGAGCTTGACCAGGTCGGAGAGCTTGAACTTGTCGTCCTCGGCCGCCTCGCCGGTGAGGCCCATCTGGCGATCGAGCTTGATGTCGAATGTGAGGTAGGCGAGGAAGAGCAGCGTGCCGACGAGGATCACCGAGGCGGCGGTGACGAGCGCGACGTCGATGCTGCCGCCGGCGAAGTCGAGGCTGTAGGAGATCGCGATGAAGCTCCCGAGCCGGCCGACCACGAGGTTCATCCCCATGGCGAAGGCCAGTTCCTTCCCCATGAACCACTTGACGATCGTGCGGCTGATCAGCACGCACGTCGTCTCCAGTCCTATGCCGAAGAGGATTCGTCCGATCATCATCGAGACGAGCATCGATTTCGTGCTCGTCCCGAAGTACCCCTTGCTCCCGAGGGCGACGACGTAGGCGCCGACGGTGGCGATGACGGCGAGGATGACGCCGACCTTGCGGATCCCCCAGCGATCGAGGGCGATGCCGCCGAGGATGATCATCAGCGCGAGGTTCGCCCACGTCGTCGAACTGATGAGCAACCCGAACTGCGAGGACGAGAAACCCAGCTGGCTCTCGAAGAGCCCCTTCAGCGGTCCGAGCCCATCCTGGAACCAGTACGTCCCGAACATCAGTACGCTGATCATGAACAGGACGGTGAACCGTACCGCCTTGGAATCCTTGATCAGTCTCTTTGCCTGTTCCATCGAATCCTCTCTGTTTGAGAACGACCCTCGGCAAGCGCCCGCCGCCGCATCCCGGCGCCCCGCCCGGGCAGACGGAACACGCGGCACCCGCTGCAGCGCAACGGATTGTTAAGTATGGGTAAAAACGGTCTCCGTGGCCAGTACGAATTGCGCGGCCACCCCGGTGCGATCGCCCCGGGCGCTTCGAACCGAAGGCCGCGCGGGTGGCTGGACGATTCTCACCGGCGTGCCTCGACGGAGATGGAAACGATGCGGCCTTCCAGCCGCTCGTCGAGGCCCGGTTCCGTGTAGACCTTCTCCGAGACGATCGTCACCTCAGCGAAACCCGCCTGCCGGATCGCGCCGAGGTAATCATCTTTCGGCAGCGCGCCCGCAATGCAGGCGGCCCAGGCGTCGAAGCTTCGCCTGACGTCCTCGGGCAGTTCCCCGTCCGTGACCAGATCGGAAACGAGCAGACGGCCGCCAGGCCTGAGCACCCGGTGGATCTCCCGATAGCATCGTTCCTTGTCGACCGAGAGGTTGATGACGCAGTTGCTGATGACGACGTCGACCGAGGCATCGTCGACGGGCAGTTCCTCGATCGTGCCGAGACGGAACTCGACGTTCCCGTAGCCGTGCTTCTCGACGATCTCCCGCGCCCGCTCGACCATCTTCTCGGTCATGTCGACGCCGATGACCCGGCCCGTCGTTCCTACCCGTTTCGCGGCGAGAAAGGCGTCGATCCCCGCGCCGGAGCCGAGATCGAGGGCGACCTCGCCTTCCCTGAGCCCCGCCAGGGCCGTCGGATTGCCGCACCCGAGTCCGAGCGCGGCTTCCTCGGGAATGCTCGCGAGCTCGGCGGCCGAATACCCCACCGCCCTCGACTGTTCCACCGTGTCGCACGAGCCGCTGCAGCAGGAACAACCGGTCCGCTCGCCCCCGGCGATCTCGCCGTAGCGTTTCTTCACGAAATCCCTGACGTCGCCGTTGTCGTTCATCGTCGCGCCTCGCATTCGATCATTCCATGGCCCTATTTCTCGATCCGCCGCCAGATCTCGTCGACGGAGAATTGCCTGCCATCGATGTCGAAGGCTCCCCGATGGTACCACAGGTCTCCCTCGATCCGGGTGGTGAACCGGAGGCTGCGGCCAGCCAGGAACCCTATCGAGTGATACTGGACGAGTTCGGTGTAGACACCGTCGCGCAGGACGTACGTACCGCCCCCCGCGAAGAGATCGCCGTCGGCGCCGCGACTGCCGAAGGCGAAATGTGTGTCGGAGAGGATCTTGACGGGCGGAAGCTGGTCGTGAGTGGTGTCGACGGCCGGATAGACCATCTCCCACGTGCCGACGAGGGGATTCGACGTGTGGGCGCACCCCGCCGCCAGGGCGAGCGCGCAGGCGAGGCAGGCGATCGTCTTCTTTCCCATGTCATTCCTCCTGTCGGCCCCGGCGGGCTATTCGTGATGGAAATAGAGCTGCTCGAACCGGTCGACGAGCGCGCGCATGTCGGCGATGTGGCCCTTCTCGACGGTCTGCTTCGACTTCATCGCCGAGATCAGGAGACGATGGAGCACCGTCACCTGCTCGACGTACGCGTCCTGCGCGGGTCCCGGCGCATCCGCCGGCTTGACCCGCTGTGTCATGAAGTACTGCGCGACGATGTGCTGCAGTTCGCTCGCGTGCGTCTCCTTGTTGTCGATCCACCGGACGAGCTGGTTGTAGTTCACCGGCGTTTCGTCGGAAAGTGCCCTGATCATCGCCATCGATTTCTCGATCGTGTCGATGTGCTCCCGGATGAGCTTGATCCGCATCCCGTCGTCGTAGATCCCGCACGGGATCTCGCAATGGGCCGCCGCTCCGTTCGCCCCCAGGCACAACACGAGGCAGACGACCACGGAAACCGCCATGTTTCGCATGAATTCCCCTTTCGATGGATGGAACCGCCGAGATGGAAGTCTACGCGCTCGAAACCCCCATGGCAAGCGGGAATTGCGGAGGCGTTTCTAGGCGTCGGCCGCCGCGCGCCCCTCGCGGACGAACCGGATGACGCCGGCGACCACGTTTATCAGGCAGACGAGCATCCAGGCATACTGGATGCGGTGCCTCCCGGCCGCGTTGAAGGCGTATGAGAGATAGGCGGCGAAGAGGGCGTTCACCATGAAGATCGAGAGATTTGTCCACCGGGGGTGCCGGAGGATGAACCGCGCGGAGAGGAGGTTGACGGCCGCGACGGCGAAGTGCGCGGTCCCGGCGGCGACGCTCATGTTCTCGAGGGCGTCGAAGCCGCCGGCCATGAAGGCCACCGCGCTGAGGATCGACACGATCCGGGGATTCTTTTTGATGCTGAACATGGATGAAAACACCTCCCGCCGCGAACGGGGAACGGCCTTCCCTTTCATGCTGCAGGGGTCTTCCTGCAGTAGCTCGCCCGTATCCAGTTCCAGTTCAGGATCACATGGAGCAGCGCCACCAGGGCGAGGAGGATACCCCCGCCTCCATGCAGCACTTCATATGTTTCGTATGACAACCTTCCATGAATCAACCCTGTCACGACCTGGTTGACGAAGAGGATCCCGAAGATCGGATTCACCATCTTCAAGGCGCTGTTCCTTTTCATGATTCCCCTCCTGTCCGGAGCGGCATCCGGCGATACCGCGATGATATGACCTTGTCAGAGCACACGACACTGCTGCAGCCTTTTCAGCATATCTTCCCGGACGCCCGATCTCAAGAGTTTCCGTGCAATCGCAGCGGCATCATGCGCTATAATACATACACGATTTACCATCGCCCCTGGAGGAGGTTCGAAGCGATGAGGACGATTGCGGCATTCGCCGCGTTGCTCGCCTTCTCGGTGCCGTCGTATGGCGGCGACTACGAGGGTTGCCCCTCGACCTGGGGCGTCAGCTGCGGGGGGTTGCGGCTCTCGATCTGCCCCGCGGGGGATTTCGAGAACATCGGCGAGGGCTGCGGCGGCAACGGAGACTTCATCTGGGTGGAGATCTACGACGGGGAAGGTCGCCCCATCCAGGGCGTTCCCGTCACCGACTACTGGTTCGGGGCGGTGGACCCCGCCGAGGAGCTCGTCCTCTGCGCGAGTCCCTTCACGGCCGATTCCGTCACGGGCGCGAACGGACGGACGACCTTCTCGGGCCCGGTCGCCGGCGGCGGTTGCGTGGCGACGGCGGGATTGTGGCTCAGCGTCAGGGGCACGATCCTCCTCGACGAGCCGGCCTGCATGACGCCGCACATCGAGTACATCACCATCGTGAGCCCCGACCTGAACGGCGATCTCCGCGTCGATCTCTCCGACCTCGCCGTCTTCGGATTCAGCTACCACACGAACGCCGGCGAGCCTGGATACTCTCCGTGCTGCGACTTCAATGACGACGGCATGATCCAGCTCATGGATTTCGCGTATTTCGGCGAGCATTACGGGCACGCGGGGCAATAAGCAGAAATGCCCTCATGGCGGAAATCCGGCCGGAGTGCATTCCGACTCCGTCGGCATTCGATCGGACGGCGGGATTCCACGTCCAATCCGTGAGGGATTTGATTTCGCTCCACGAGGACTGCTCGATACCGACCTTGATATCGGCATCGACGACCAGGACGGCACTCGAGATATCACAGGATGCATAGCGGTGAATCCTGTCGGAATAGCCAGGATATTTCATCCTATTTCCATTCTCCAGACTTTGATTTGGAGCCATATACAATCGGCTCGCTCGATCCGGTCGCTGTTCCGCCGCTACACACGCCGCCGGGAATTTTGCCGTATCGTTTTCAGGAATTCAAATGGATCGACGAATGATCGAGTTAATCATGCTCTCGAGCAGCATCGGCCCGGCGGACGGCAAAAGGGCCCTTCCCGAAGGAAGAGCCCTTGCAAGAAAACGGTTGTCTCCGCTGACTACTCGATGAGGCTCTTGATCGCACCCCACGTCGAGGTCTCTGTACCGATCGAGTAGTCGGGGCCGATCGTGATCGAGCCGAAGGGCTCGACGTCGGTCACCCAAACGTTGACGCCGACCATCTGGAATCCCCACTGCACGTGGCGAGCGGGATCGTTGACGGTGTTCAGGCTGACCGTGAACGGTCCGATCTCCGTCAACGGGATCACCTGCTCGTTGAAGGAGGAATAGTCGGGCGCGTAATCCTTGACGAACGCATAGACGACGTGGGCGTCCGTCAGGCTGTACGCCAGCACGTTACCGGTGAAGGTCACGGTCTGCCCCGCGTACGGTCCGGTCACTTCGGCGTATCCATTGGCTTCCATGATCTTGTTGCCGGGCGCGCCGGGACCACCGCAGTTGGGCGGCACGGCTCCGCCGACGCACTGGTACCAGTACTCGTTCGGATCGCCGATCGTGTTGGGGCCGAGGGTCAGATCGTACCCGTCGTACACGGCGGTCAGATCGGCGAAACCCCACGGCTGGCCGAACTGGTATGCGCCGTCTCCATCAGGCGCGGGAAGATTGTAGACGTTCATGAAGCCGAGGTTGAGCACGGCGGAGTCCACCGTGACGCCGACCTGGGCCAGAGCCGCTGCCGGAAGCAGTAGTGCCACACAGATCGCAATAGCGAATTTCCTCATCGCAAACGCTCCTTGTGATTGGGAAAGGATGAACAACGAAAACCGGTGAATTTACACGAGTGCCCGCAAGAACCGCTGCCGCGAGAATCCCGCGCCTTGCGTAGCGCACGGAATTTAATCGGAATCATTATACACTACTTCATGCGGTCATGTCAATGTGATAGATATCCCTCTCCCCATGCTGCGATTAAAACGACGACGGGGCCGTCCAGCTCATGGACTTCGCGTATGCAGCGGCTACGGCAAGTCGTTTAGCTTCATGATGTAGACCAGCTTCGCGTACGGCGGGATGTGCGTGCCCTCTCCCGCCACCTTCACGACTGCCGACGTCCCGGCGGTGACCAGCCCGCTTACCCTGGCGACGGTGCCGGCGGTCACCGCATGCGTATGCGTCGCCGTGCCGCCGGTGGCGCCGATCTCCTCGTACGCGCCGGTCCCCATGACGAAGCGGTCGGTCAGATCGGGCGTCCCCATCGTGCCGTCGCAGATCGCCCACCCCGGCGGGGGCACGATCGTCTTCGCCAGCGAATCCGTCTTCAGTTCCCGCACGTAATCCGCCGTCGGCGCCCAGGCGACGATCGTCCCCTTGGGAACGCCGTACGGAGCGGCGGGCACCCTGAAGGAGGCCGTGGCCGGATTCAGCAGCGCCCGGGTATTCTCCCATGCCCGATCGAGTGTGGCCCAGTACGGTTTCAGGGTCAGCTCGATCGGGGCCACGGAGAACTGGATGCTGTCGTTCTTGACCTTCTCCAGGAATTCGGCGATATCGTCGAATCCCCGCAGCACCAGGACGCCGGCCCCGTCATGACCGCCCGAGGTCGCCTCGAGGAGCAATTCCACGTCGGACGATCCCAGCACCTTCTTCTGCTGAAGGCGGGTGCCCGCATCGGCGCTGAAATTGCCGAATGCGCCCTTGAATGCCGCCGAGAAGGTCGACGCCTTCGTCGAGCCGTCCTTCCTGAGCTTTCCCTGGACGGCGATCCGCAGACCGTACGTGATCGCGCTGACGTAATGGGATCCGTAGCTCGAGACGAACGTCAACAGGGCCTCGTCGCGATCGGCCACCCCCTCCGATGCCGGAGGGCCCGACCAGTGCCGCGCAGCCGCGGGAAGCCGGTCGGCCTCGCCGGAATGCTCGAGGAGCGCATAGATCGTGTGATAGGACTTCTGCTCCGTCCTGGCCGTCTCGAAGGCCGCGTTGGCGCTCACGAGACCGTAGCTCGCCTTGAAGTACGCGCTCAGCACCTGGGCTTCCTCGGATTCGCGCAGCGACTCCCGCAGAATCGCCGTCTCCTCGATCACATCCGACGACTTCGGCAGGGTGAAGAACCGCCCGGACGCTTGCACCTGGACATCGAAAGCCCGATAGGGCGCCAGCAGCGGGCGGAAGGGATCGCTCAGGTCGATGCCGTCTCCCAGCGCGACACCCGGCTCGTCGAGGTACCGCGGGTTGATCGCATAGGATGACAGCGTCAGATAGTAACGGTTCGCCGCGACATCGCCGCCGGTCGCCATCGACACGTACCCGGCACGGCGACTGTCAGTCGTTTCCGTGCACGAGAACATGCACGCGACCGCGAGCACGGCGCAGCACCAGATCCACACACGCTCAGATCTCATGGCAATCCCTCCCCGGATCCATGAACAGCCCGGGATCCGTACGCAATGATGAGAAACGAAATGTTGTCTGTAGGTCAGCAGCCCCTCGGATCCCGATCACGGTAGCACACGATGGCGGCATTCGCGAAAACAAATCGGCGATATGACAATATAATAGTGTAATAAATACTTTACAGGAAGCCGCTAACTCGAAACCCGGCATGCTGAATCCAATGCCTCATTCAACCACGGAAAATCTGCCTTCCGCGGTCACCGTCTCCTTCGTCCGCTCGTCGGTCACCTCGACGCTCAGGCGGAAGGCGCCCTCCCAGAGCTCCCCGGTGTCGATCTCGATCCGTTCCCGCTGGGTACGCCCGTAGGCCGACGTCCTGAACCGCGAGGAGATCACCGTGCCGGCGTTCACGAGGCGGAGGCCGGACCGCCTCTTCTCCAGGGGCGTGATCGAGTACTCGACAGAGTAGAAGGCGACGTCCCCGTCGTCGGTGTCGAGGCCGTAGATCTCGTAGTAGACCTCGATGGCGCCCGGCCGTCGATAGGCGCGCATCGGATGCGGGACGACCCGCAGCGTTCCCCGAACGAAGGTGTCGCCATCCCCCGCGGGCCCGATCGAGCTCGCGAACAAAAGGTCGCTGATATCGAGCGACTCCCCCACCATGCGGATGTTCCGGCTCGAACGGTAGCAGCCGTGCCCGCGCGAGTAGCCGTCCCTCGCCTCGACGCAGATCCGGTAGTATCCGGGGTCCACCGAGAAGGTGAACTGCGCGGGGATGAGAGCCGGCGCCTCGGGGTCGAGTTCCTTGAAGGAGAGGCGGGAGGTCTTCCGGGCCGAGACCACATCGCGCATCTCCCGGTCGAGGATGGTGACGAGGAGCTCGAAGGAGGCGCGGTGCTCCCACTCCTCCTCGCGGAAGGTCAGCTCGCTCGTCGGAATCTCGACGTTCACCTCCGTGCGGACCACGCCGCTTCCGCCCCGGAAACAGCAGACGTCGTGGTAGAACCTGATCGGCTCGTTGTCCAGGTCGTAGGCGTGGACGAAGCGGTCGTCCTCGACGGCGGCGTAGAAGTTGTTCAGCTCCTCGACGTCGGTGTACTCGAGATCGAGGACGTTGCCGGGGTTGTAGTTCAGGTACTCGTTGAGCGCGAACCACCCTTCGCTCGCGAGGAGCCCGAGCCCCCCGGGCGAGTACTGCGCGTGGAACTCCCGCATGTTGCGATCGATCGTGTTGATCTCCATGAGGTACGTGCATTCGCCGTCGAGCTTGACCTCCTCGAAGGGCACGACGATGTCGATCCGGTTGTAGAACCAGACCTCGCCGGGCATCTTGAACCGGAACCAGTCGAGCCGCTGCTCGACGGAGACGAGGTTGCCGTCGACCGCGTGGATGTAGTCGGGCTCGCCGAAACGGATCAGGGTCTCGCCCCGGCCGTCCACGAAGGGGAACCGCGCGCTCGGGTATTGCTTCCGGGCCTGCTTGGCGCGCTCCTCGTGCTCGACCCTGCGCTCGTTTTTCGCGGTGGCGGGGGTGGGATCGTGCAGCTTCCAGAAGATCGCGAGCCACCGGTCGCGCTCCGCGCGCGTCGCGAGCCGCAGGTACTGCCGCTTCTGCTGGTCGTTCATCAGGAAGCGGAGTGCCTCGTAGTTCTCGCGCTCCCACCGGTCGAGCCGCTCGTAGCGGCCGATCTCGTCGAAGAGGAGGGCGGCGGGTTCGTCCCCGGCGCGGGCGCGGATAGAAATGAAGGGCAGGAGAACGAGGCAGACGAACGGTATGAGTCTCTCGAATCGCAACGGGATATCCTCGACAAAGCCGGCGGGGCCGCGATCTGTCATCCCGTCAACAAGTGTATCCCTGAACGCCCGGTTCGTCCAGTCGTACGGACCCGATCGTCAGTCCTGCAACCGTTCCTCGAGATATTCGCGCAGCTGCGCGGGGAGTCTCCGGATCGCCCGGCGCGGCAACCCGTCGACCGCCGCGCCGTTCTCCACGAGGATCCGGACGACATCCAGGGTGAACGGGTAATTGTGCCGATCATGCGCGAGGAGGGCCGTTGAGAGCGCCGAGAAGTACAGCTCCCGGTCATGGTCGTAATCGAGCGTTGCGCCGCGCTCCACGAGCAGCCGGACCATCTCCGGACCCGCCCCGTAGTAGATCGCGTCGATGAGCGGCGTCTGAGACAGTTCTCTCGTGGCATCGACGTCCGCGCCCTCGTCGAGGAGACGCCGGACGCCCTCGACATCCCCCTGGACCGCCCTGCGGTGGATCTCGCTTCCGATATCGGCCGGCGCCAGGCCGTCCCACATCACCTCGACGACATCCATCGCCTTGTCGGGCTCATAGTCGGCCAGGGTCCAGCGGATCTCGGCATCGTCGATCTCGTAGCCGGGCGGCTCGATCTTCCAGAGCTGGTCGGTGCCGAAATCCTCGAAGGTGAGCACGATGTTGACCGACCCGATCGGGCCCAGCCAGCTGGCGCCGGTATGCAGGACGTAGGTGAACCAGTTGTCGTGCATCGTGTCGAAGGAGTGCCTCCCGCGGTAGACGTTCCGGATCGCCTTCAGCTCCCCCGCCTCGAAACGGACGTCCTTGCAGTACCACGCCGACGGCCGGCGGTCCCCGTTCTCCAGTATCCGGACATCGACCCTTTGCCCGTCGACGTAGGATTCGAACGAATCGAACAGTTCCGGCGAGGACTCCCCTCCCCCGTGGTTGGGGAACCCGATCGTCACGTCGATCGGCGGTCCTTCGTTCTTGAGAAAGAAGACGCATTCGACGAGCGCATGCTTCCTGAAGATGCGCGCATGCACGTGCTCGGCGACGAGCCGCACCGAGGGGTGCTCGTCCATCGGCTGGATCGTGCCGCCGACATGCATGATCGCCGAATCGTCCGCGATCGCGGGACCGTGGAGGCAGAGGAAGAACAGCGAGACGCCCACAACGAGCTTCGACATGCCTGACCTCGGCGTCATGGTCCTATTGTTCAATTCGCTTTGGCGAAAACGAAGGCCAGGAGCATCAACGCCGCCACGACGATGACCGCCCTGATGATCTTCGTTCTTCCGGATGCCGGAACGACGATTCGCCCGCGGTCTCCTCTCATGGAGACATAGGACGGATTCGCCGCTCCCGGGCGAAAGACGTTTACTTCCCCCGTCACCCGGTCCCTGCTGATGATCGTGTCGCTGAACCTGGTCATTCTCGGCACGCTGCCGTAGAGCTGTTTCCAGGCATCGATCGCGTGGTTGGCGACCGAGAGAGGTGAGACGGGACCTGCGTCCGGCGGATCCTGCCGGTTCTCCGCGAGTCGCCGCGCCCGCGGGCGATCGAAGCGCAGGGGCGCGCTGCACTCTTCGCATACGAGCCATCCCGTATGCTGCGCGGCCTGTTGCTCGATGTAATGCATGAGGGACTCGCCGCCGCTCGGGTCCGCCTGGTGGATACACGAGAGTCCGCCACGAAACGCCAGTTTCCAGTAGTGCGTGGTGAGCACGACTTCCCTCGTCGTCAGCGAGTAGCCGTCGGAGAAGGCCATCGGCTTGTTGCAGATGTCGCAGACCGGCATTTTCTCATCCCTCCCTCATGCACGATTCGTCCGGGAAAACATCAAACACCTGCCGCGACGGGATCGAAGGTCGCCGTGACCGTTTCGCCGCCGCAGCCCGGGCACCGGCCTTCTCCGAGAGCGGCGGCATTCGGACCGCCGTACGCGACTTGCTTGGCCTGCGAGAGCGCTCCGCCCTCGCCGGACAGCAGCACGATGCCTTTCGCCTGGTCGTTGTATTCGCCGCAATTCGGGCAGGCGATGCTGATGCCATCCCTCGCTCTCCGAAACGCCTCGGTGCGTTCCAGCCCCCTGTTCGCGACCAATGCTTCCTCGAGAACGAGGACGAGCGCATGAACGTCCCCGAGTCTGAGCGTGATGCTCTGCCTGCCGAGAACGGCTTTCCGCGAGAACTCGGAGAACGACCGATCGGGGAGATTCTCATCCTGGCCGCCGGCGAATTCGGCGACGATCTTCTCGTATTCCTGCTGAACGTTCCCTGTCAGCGACAACGGGGAGTCGAGTCTCTTCGCGTTGATGTGGTCCGCCAGTTTTCTCAGGGAAGCGGCCGACGACAGATACCCGGCCGCCCGGTAGATGTAATAGAGCCGCATCGCGGCCTGCCATGCGTAGTCATCGGCTCGCCGCGGGTTTTCCAGGCACGCCAGGAAACGGGTGATGGCCGCTTCGAGGTTTCCCCGTTTCATTTCCAGTTGACCGAGCAGGCAATCGAGACATGACCGGTCGTAATCGTTCGGCCCCGCCTTCATGGCCTCGGTGAACACCCGGTAGGCCGCATCGTCATCGCCGCCGTTCCAGTACTCGGCTCCATCCTCCAGTCTCAACCCTTCTGGATCCGACGGAGGAGAATGGTCCACAGACCCGAAGTTCCGGTGCGTGTACTCTCTGGATATGAACGGCAGCAGCAGATCGCCCAGGTAGAACGTGCGTTCCGCCCGCAGGAATCTGAATTGCACGAGGAACGCCGCGAGCAGGCTCCCGGCGAGGACGAGGATGCCGCGACCGCTGAACCGCCCGTCAGACAAGTCGGTATCGAGGATGATCATGAACAGGTACGTCGATACCAGAACGACGAAGATGCCGACCAGCCCCCACGTACTCGGGCTCCTGCGAACGATCTTCGCCTTGATCATGTATCCGATCATGACGACGATGAACAATATCCCGTAGGCCAGAACCACGACTGCTCCTCAATGAGAACGGGTTGCGTTCACCCTGTATCCGGCACACGGCGCCAACGCCGCCGGAGGATCCTGCCCTGCATGGTAAGCATACAATGCGTGCCTCATTCAAGAGGAGTGTCGCTTCGAACCTGTTACGCTACTTCTTCTTTCTTGTCGGAAATCGTCCCGATGATGCTGCCGAATGTTGGATACCACACTTCAAGCCGTGCCAGGCAATTCCTTTTCTTCTCTGCCATCACAGAATTTCCATATGATATCCCTGACCCATATGGCGACGATGATAGCGATAAATCCCACGACAGCAGCAAAAGAAAGCCGGAGCGTTGATTGTGGATTACTAACAACATTGCAGATAATCAGGAGAACGATGTGAAGAAAGATCCCGACAAGGGGATATGCATACAGTTGACCTGCATTCCGACCGGCCCCGAGAGTAAACAGAATGGAAAATGCCCAGATATCTATACTTATGATAGACAGACAAATACTCTCACTCGCGGTAGCCACCCATTTCTTTACGTCCGTCCTGATATTTCTCATGTAACGGGAATTGGCCACCTGGGAAATGAGCTGATTGATACTCAGCAAGAGATCTTCATCTATCTCTACCCTACCATTCTCATCGATCAGAAGTAATTTTGTTCCTTCTTTGAGTTCAAGGCGCTCCACCACATTGTTGTTAAGTTCATCAATCAAGCCGTCCCGTTCCCGTAGTGCTGGTGAATACGGATCGCTGTTCTGGTCTTTCTGTGGGATTCTCTTGAGAGTGGCGTCCACATATTCACGGAACTGTATTCCACTTTCGAGTTCGGCATTACGGATCGTATCGCTTTCCGAAATACCTGCTACGAGTTGGAGGAGGGGAAGAAGCAGTCCGATAAGAACGGGAAGGAGCACGGGCATCCAGTAGGGCAAGCGATAACGAACGCTCATGAAATTCCTCCTCATTCGATGACCACGTCAGATTCCGGCATGACCAACACATTGATAGGTGATGGCTGGCGCGTCGTGGCCTTGCCATCGGAAATACAACGTATCCATGTCTTCAGGTTAGTACGCCCGCAGGTGTCCGGCTATTCTACCACATGTATGCACGGAACGTGAAGCAGGAACTTGCGTAATGCCTTGCAGATAGTGTCAATGGTAATTGACAGTGATAGCCTGCGATGGTTTGCCGTATATTCTGATCATCCCCGCAATTCGCACGAATACACATGATTGCCGAGCCACGAAAACGCCCCCGCCGGTCATCCCGGCGGGGGCGTTCGATCGAGATCTCTTTTCCTGCCCGGCGGCCCGGACAGGTGGCCCGGCGGGCCGGCTGGCCCGGGAACCTACCCGCACTTGCTGAAACCGCAGGTGCGGCAGACCGAGCAGCCGCTCTCGTGCTCCATCACACCGCCGCACTCGGGGCAGAACCCCGCCACCCGCTCGAGGTAGCCGGTGGACATGGCCTGCACCTTCTCCCCCACCGGGGTCTTCTTCTCGAGCATGTAACGCTCGAGCGCCCGCGCGATGGCGTCGCTGCAGGAGAGGATCATCCCGCCCTTCTCCCAGCCGGGATTCGGGCAGCGGATCCCGCGGAGCTGCTTGATGACCTCTTTGGGATCGAGCCCGGCGCGGAGCGAGAGCGAGATCAGACGGGCGATCGCCTCGGACTGCGAGGCCGAGCAGCCGCCGGCCTTCCCCATCTGGGTGAAGACCTCGAAGGGGCCGTGCTCGTCCTCGTTGATCGTCACGTAGAGATTGCCGCATCCGGTGGTCATCTTCCGCGTCTGGCCGTTCGTGATCGAGGGGCGCGCGCGCGGGGCGAGCAGCGTCTCGGCGTCCTCCGCCTCTGCCGCGCCGCCCGCGGCGGCGCGGTTCACCGAGCCGATGTTGAGCACCTGCTCCTCGCGCGAGCCGTCGCGGTAGATCGTGACCCCCTTGCAACCCGACTCGTAGGCGAGGCGGTAGACCTGCTCCACGTCCTGGCGCGTCGCGCTGTTCGGGAAGTTCACCGTCTTCGAGACGGCGTTGTCGGTGTACTTCTGGAAGGCCGCCTGCACACGAACGTGCCACTCGGGCGAGATGTCGTGGGCGGTGGAGAAGATCCGGCGCCACTTCTCCGGCACCTCCTCGAGCCCCCGCACCGTCCCCTCGCGCGCGATCTTCTTCATCAGCTCGTCGCTGTAGAAGCCCTCGCGCCGGGCGATCTCCTCGAAGAGGGGATTGACCTCGACGAGCTCGTCGTTGTCCATGACGTTGCGGATGAAGGCCACTGCGAAGAGGGGCTCCACGCCGCTCGAGCAGGAGGCGATGATGCTGAGCGTGCCGGTGGGCGCGATGGTCGTCACGGTGGCGTTGCGCATCTTCGCGCCGCCCTCGCGGTCGAAGACGCTCCCCTTGAAGTTGGGGAACGTGCCGCGCAGCTCGGCGAGCCCGGCGCTCGCCGAGCGGGCCTCGCGCTGGATGAACCCCATGACCTCCTCGGCCACCTCGAGGGCGTCCTCGGAGTCGTAGGGGATCTCCATCCCGACGAGCATGTCGGCGAAACCCATGACGCCGAGGCCGATCTTCCGGTTTCCGAGGGTCATGTCGCGGATGCTGTCCAGGGGATAGCGGTTGACGTCGATCACGTCGTCGAGGAAGCGCACGGCCGTGTGGACCGTCCTGCCGAGCTTCTCGAAATCGATCTTCGCCGTTTCGTTCTCCACGCGGATCATCCTGGAGAGGTTGATCGAGCCGAGGTTGCAGCTCTCGTAGGGAAGGAGCGGCTGCTCGCCGCAGGGGTTGGTGCTCTCGACCTGCCCGATGTGGGGCGTGGGGTTCTCCGCGTTGATGCGGTCGAGGAAGACGATCCCCGGCTCGCCGTTCCGCCATGCGAGGTCGACGATCATCTCGAAGACCTTGCGCGCCGAGATGCGGTCGACGACGTCGCTCCCGTGGGGATTGACGAGATCGTAGTCCTCGTCCTTCTCGACGGCCGCCATGAACTTCTCGGTGATCGCCACGGAGATGTTGAAGTTGTTGAGCCGCGTGTTGTCCTTCTTCGCCGTGATGAAGTCGAGGATGTCGGGATGGTCGACGCGCAGGATCGCCATGTTGGCGCCGCGGCGCGTGCCCCCCTGCTTGACCGTCTCGGTGGCTGCGTCGAAGACCGTCATGAACGAGATCGGCCCGCTCGAGATCCCCTTCGTCGTCTTGACGCGGTCGTTTCTCGGTCGGATGCGCGAGAAGCTGAAGCCCGTCCCGCCCCCGCTCTTGTGGATCAGCGCCGTCTGCTTGATCGTCTCGAAGATGCTCTC
>JAFGEZ010000041.1 GCA_016931295.1 Candidatus Krumholzibacteriota bacterium | reverse complement strand
CGCCGTGCAGATCAACGCAGACAACTCGGGGACCGGCGGTTTCGTCTGGGTCGCGCGGAACGAGACGGGCGCGGGCATCGAACTGAACGGCAACTGGGGGTACTCCGAGGAACCGCGATTGACCCTCTACGGTTCCACGCAGTCGGCCGGATTCCGCCTGGACGAGACGGGTGACGGATCGGTCTCCCTTCCCGCGGGAGCCGTCAACAGCGCGGAGATCCTCGACGAGCCGGGAACGGCGGCGGAGGCGGCCAATACCAGCCTGATGCTCGACGGGACGGTGCAGGCGATCCTCTCGCGGACGATCACCGCTCCCGCCGCGGGGTACGTCCTGGTCGTCGGCACCTGCCAGCCCCGGGCGAACCATACTGCGGGAACGAACAGCTTCGCCGATTTCGGCGTCTCGGACCTGGGCACGGCGTTCCCGTCCAACCAGGACGTCGAATTCCGCGTGCCTTCGACCGCCGCCTCGGGCATGTACTGCATCCCGGCGACCGTGACCGGTCTCTTCGCCGTCACGAGCGGCTCGCACACCTTCCACCTGCTCGGGCGGGAGAACTCGGGGGATTTCGAAATCTTCGACGCGCAACTCACGCTCGTCTATCTCCCGACGGCCTACGGGACGGTGGTCGAAACGATGAGAATGGCCGGCGATCCGTTTGATGACGCCGCTCCCGGCCGACCGGCCGTCGACGCCGGCGCGGCGGCCCTCGAGCGCGACGCGTCGATCGCGGCCGACCGCGCGCGCGTCGATCGCGAGCTGGCGGCGATGCGCGCCGAACTGGAGGACGTGAAACGGCTGATGGAGGAAGAACGGAACCGATAGCCACCCCCGCAGCGGACGGGCGAGTACCGTCGCCGGGGACTCCCGCCTCCCGGTGACGGCCGCCCTCCGCGGCGGAAGCGGAACGGTTCGAGCCCGCGTGGCGCGGCCGGTCGGGAAGAGACGCACAGGTTTTTTTCCCGATCGGCCGGCGCACTGTCATCGCCCCCGTGAAACAAAATCCTTCCCGCGTACGATATACGGATTGAGAGCCGAAAAGCCGCGTCGTCGCATCGTCGAGTCGCGCTCGCGGCCCGTTCGGAAATGCAGGGAGGAGCATGCATGCGCATCAAGATCGCCATCACCGTATCGCTCTTCGTCACCGTCATCGCGCCGGCGGCGACGGCGAGCACCGACTGCCCGCCCGCCGACGAGACCCATCGGTATGTCGAGGCGCCACTGGATCACGACGATCCGTCGGCGGGTGTCTTCGATCTCTACTACGAGCTCGCGGCGCCCTTCGATCCGGCGAAGCCGACCCTGATCGTCGTCTCGGACGCACAGCAGTTCTTCGTGTCCCCGGGACGAATGGAGCGGGTCGCGAAGAGCGTCGGGGGCGAGGATTGCAACGTGGTCGGTATCGTCACGCGGGGGAAGCCCTGCTCGGCGCTCGGCGACGCTCGACGTCCTGACGGGTCGGTCGACTGGTGCAAGGCGGCCAGGTACTTCTCGGCCCGCCAGTTCGTCGGCGATATCGACCTGGTGCGCCGGGAAACGGTGGGCGAAACCGGCCGCGTCATGCTCTACGGAGCGTCGGGGGGCGGCCTGCTCCTGCATCAGTACGTCGCGCGTCACGGCGACCGCGTGTCACGCGCTTGGTCGCGGTGCGCCGTCATGCCCGGCGTCAACGCGGCGCTCGGCATATACGCCGACCGGTTCTTTCTCGATCTTGCCGCTCACGATCCGACGCTGCCGCCCATGCTCCGGTTTGTTCTCGACGGCGAGCGCGTCGATCGCGCCCGGCTGATGCACGTGCTGCAGCGGGTGAACTTCTTCGTGGAGCACACGGAAATCGACGAAACGAGAGCCTCGATCGTCAGGCGCCTGTACGGCGGGGACGCCGCCGTGCTGGATTCCCTGCACGCCGCCTGCCAGTGCGCGGCGGTCGACAGCATTCTCGGCACCCCGGAGGCGGCGGCGGTCGTCGTCCGGCTCTTCGAGCTCGACTGGCCGGAGATCAAGCGCCGCCGGGCCGAGCTCTTCCGGAACGACGTCGTCTACCCGGAGCTCGAAACGCTGTACCGGTATATCGAGCCGCTCGTCGAACTCCTCGACGCCGGCCGGATCGCCGAACCTGACCTGGCGATCGAGCGCGGCGCGCGACGAGCCGACACGGAGATGCTGATCCTCGCGGGGGCGCACGATCACACGGTGAACTGGCGCAGCCAGGAGGTGCTCGCCGGCTGGTACCGGCGCGTCCACTTCTTCCTTGCCGACGACAACCACATGTTCATGAAAGACGCGGCGGGCTACCGCGCGATGGGAACGGCATTCTATCTCGGGGGGCTGGGGAGCGAGGGATTCCGGTCGGCGGTGTCCGCCGTCGAGGCGCACCGCTATCGACCGGCCTCGCCGGCCGCATCGTCCGTCAGCGGAGCCTCGCCGAAGCCCTCGAAACGGTAGTCGCGACCGGCGCTTTCTCCCGCCGATCCCGACACGGCACGACGCCGTCGTTCCGATTTATCGATTGAGTGTTCCCCGCACTCGACGGTACAATGCGTCTCTCGCGCCGGAGCGTTCCGGGAGAAGACGCGGCGAAGCGACTGAAGGGGGGGGCGGTGAAGCGCCTGATCGGCATCGCGACGACGATACTGTGCCTGGCCGCGGCGGTTGCGGCGGCTGCGGGTGATCGGGAAACGAAGCTCTCGCCGGAGGAGCTCTCGCTGCTGCTCGACCGCTCGCCGCAGCTCGTCCTCTACGGGGGATACACCGTCGAACCGGGCGACACGCTGCGCGGGCCGGTCGTCGTCGTTCGCGGCGCGCTCGACGTGCGGGGCGGCGGCATCGTCGACGGCGACGTGTGGGTGGTGAACGGGCGACTCATCCTCGCCGGCGCCTCCGGCGTGACGGGGCGGGCGCATCTCGTCGATTCGGAGATCTACCTGTCGCACGATGGCCGCGTCGATGGGGGAATCGCCCGGTACCGGTGTTCGTGCCGCCTCGATGACGAGCTGTTCGAGTCCACCGGGGAGCTTCTCTTCGTCGAGTACGTCGATCCGCGCGCCGTCAGGACGGCCTTCGCCTTCGAGCCCGGAGCGCCGAGCCGCGTCGATTACCACCTCGTCAGCGTCGGGTTGAAGCGGGAGAACGATCTTCATCGCGATCCCTACGTGAAGGGACGGGCGATGCTGCGCCTCCCCCTCTGGAAAGAGTCGCACGGTCTTCTCGGGTTCGAGGCGGGGATCGAGATCCCGATCGGCGGCGGCGGGACGGCGTTGCATCTCGAGGCGTTCAAGACGTCGGAGACCGAGGACGACCGTCTGCTCTCCCGCCTGGAGAACGGCGTCATCACGAGCCTGACCGGGGACGATTTCCTCGACTGGTACGAGAAACGCGGCGGGCGGGTCGGCCTCACGATCCGATCCGGCGGGCGATGGATCGTCGAGTCCGCCTTCCTGCTGCAGGAGGAACTCTCGCTCGAGGCGCGCGGCATTCCCTCGCTGCTCTTCCCGCGAGACACGTACCGCCCGAATCCCGCGATCGCGGACGGCACGCGTATGGCATTCTCGACGAGCATCACGCTCGACACGCGCGACGGCTGGGAGGAGGAGACCGGCTGGTTCTGCCGTCTCCGGGCGGAAAAGGGGTTCGCCGACGGGCCGGGAACGTTCTCATACGAGACGCTCGAAATCGACGCCCGGCGCTATACCGATCTGCCGCGGGGGATACGGCTCGATCTGCGTGGACGACTCTTCACCGCCTTCGACCGGCTTCCGTCGCAGCTGACGCAGTCGCTGAACGGATACGCGGGCGTGCGCGGTCTCCGGGACCTGCCCTTCGATCCACCGCGGGGCGACCGGGTCGCCTTCGCGTCGGCCGAGCTGCGCGTGCCGATGCCCCCGGCGCCCCTTCTCCGGCGCCTGTGGAGCCGATGGGATCTTCTTTTCTTCTCCGACGCGGGGCTCGTCGCCCTCGCCGGGGATCCCCGGTCGCCGCTCGGTTTCCTCGACCGTTCCGCGGAGAGCTGGGGGCAGACGGCGGGCGTCGGCGTTTCCGGCGAATCCCTGCTGCCCTGCGTCGTTCTGGCCGTCGCCTGGGATCTCGACGGAAGCTTCGACGAACCGCGTGTCATCCTGCGGGCGCAACGGTCGTTCTAGGAGGAATCGCACGTGCTCGTCATCGATGGTCTCGAAAAGCGTTTCGGAAGGGTCGAGGCCCTGCGGGGGATCGATCTCCAAATCGAGACGCCCGGCGTCTACGGTTTCCTCGGGCCGAACGGGGCCGGCAAGACGACCGCCTTCAAGATCGTCTGCGGGCTCCTCCGGCCGACGGCGGGGCGGGTCCTCGTCGACGGGATCGACGTCGCGAAGCAGGCCGCCGCCGCGGTGGCGAGGATCGGCGTCCTCTTCGACGCGCCCGCTTTCTACCCGTGGTTGACCGGAAGGGAGAACCTCGAGGTCGCCTGCCGCTGGCTCGGACGGGGCGACGGCCTCCTCGTGGACCGGCTGCTCGATCTCACCGGACTCGGCGAGTCGAAGAGGCGGCGCGTCTCGGGGTATTCGTGGGGCATGAAACGCCGACTCGGACTCGCCGCGGCCCTGCTCGGCGATCCGCCGATCCTGCTGCTCGACGAACCGACGAACGGGCTCGACCCGGCGGGGATCGCCGACATCAGGCGCCTCCTGCCCCGGCTCGCCCGCGAGGAGGGAAGGGCCGTTCTCCTCTCGAGCCATCGCATGGACGAGGTCGAGAAGACGTGCGACCGCGTCGCGATCATCGACCGCGGCCGGATCCTCGCCGACGGCCCCGTGGCGGAACTCGCCGCCGGGGGGGAAGGTCTCGAGGACCTCTTCTTCCGGATCACCGGCGCGGGAGGCGGCGATGAGTGAACTCGCCAGGGTCCTCGCCGCCGAGCGCTTCAAGGCGTCCCGAAGGAGGACGACGTACCTCTTTCCCGTCGCGATCGCGCTCGCGTCGGCGATCATCGTTTTCGCCCTCGATGCGGCGACGCGCCGGCAGTGGATCGGCGTGCCGAGCGGGTTCTATCTCGCCTCCTCGTCGCTCGGCCGGATCGCGCACCTCGCCGCGTTCGCCGGCGCAATGCTCGCCTGCTTTCACATCTCCCGCGAATACGCGCTCGGCACGGTCAAGGCGGCCTGGGTGCGTCCCGTGTCGCGCGGTGCCTGGTGGTGGGGCAAGCTCATCTCGGCCGTCGCCGCCTCGGCCGCGCTCTTTGTCGTCGCCGCCGCCGTCGTGGTCGCCGTCTCCTGGCTGAAGCCCGGTTTCGCGGACCTCGTGGAGACGCAGGTCATGATCCATCCGGCGGGGCGACTCGGCCTGCGGCTTTCTCTCGCCATCGCGCTGACTTTGTGCGCCGTCGTCGCGACGACGGCCGTATCGGCGGCGATCGCCGCCGCCTGCAACGGGCCGGGAACGGCGATCGCCGCCACCCTCGCCCTCTGGGGGGCGATGTCGTTGCTGTCCGTATTCCCGGAGGCGCAACCCTGGCTTCCGACGACCTGTCTCTCATTGCCCGCCGAACAGATGACGGCGATGTCCGCGGGGCTTCCCCTGCCCCGTGAATGGGGCGACGTCGTGCGTCTGACGCTCGCCGGAGCGGCGGGATGGACGGCCGTGTCGATCGTCGTCGGCCGGAGGATCGTCATCCGCAAGGAGGTCACCTTCTGATGCGCACACACCGAGTGCTCGGGGCCGCGGCCGTCGCCGCGATCCTCCTGCTGCCCGCAGCATGCCCTGTCGCCGCACGCGACGACGCGGCCTTCACCCTGTCGAGGTTGAGCGTCGCCGACAAGCTGCTCGACGTCCGCGCGGAGGATCTCGACGGCGACGGACTCTGCGACATCGTCATCACGCACCGGAAGGGCCTTCCCCCCGACGAGACGAGATGGATCTCGGTCTTCTGGCAGGACGCCGAGGGCGGTTTCGCCACGGCGGCCGATCACTCGTGGCCCGTCGACACCGCGGCCGTCCTCCTCGACATCGGTGATTTCGATAATGACGGCGGCAGGGAGATCGTCTACGCGACGCCCTCG
The DNA here is from genome assembly GCA_016931295.1 of Candidatus Krumholzibacteriota bacterium. Classification (NCBI taxonomy): domain Bacteria; phylum Candidatus Krumholzibacteriota; species Candidatus Krumholzibacteriota bacterium. The sequence goes on along the minus strand of JAFGEZ010000041.1, from coordinate 50,001 downwards.
GAGATCCGCTGCTACCGTCTCGCAGGCCGCCGCTACGACGAGACGCCGGTGACGCTTTTCGAGACGGGCGGCATCGCCGTCTTTCCGCCCGAGAGCCGGTTGCCGGTCGTCGACTTCGTCAGGGACTGGAACGGGGACGGCCGGGAGGAGATCGCCGTCTTCGATTTCGGGGGGCTTCGTCTGCACGCCGCCGACACGAGCGGCCGATGGGTCGCGACCGACACGCTTCGCATCGACATCTCGACCGTCGTGTACACGCGGGATTCGGGATCCCTCGACGGCGAGGTGACGCTCGGCGTGAGCGCCCGGTACGCCTTTCCCGACATCCGCGTCGAGGACGTCGACGCAGACGGCCGGGCAGACCTCCTCACGATCGACGACGACGAGGTCGCGGCCTACCTGCTGGGGGCAAACGGGCGGTTCGCCGCGGTGCCGTCGTGGCGCAGGCGGTTCGACGTGCGAACGAAGAAGGAGAAGATCGAGGGGATCGCCGAGGTTTCCACGGTCGTGCGCGATCTCGACGGCGACGGATACGTCGACGTCGTCGTCACGAAGCAGACGGCGAAGGGACTCTCGAACTTCCGCGGCGTCATCAACGTCTACCGGGGAGGCCCGGCGGGATTCGCGGAGGCCCCGGGGCAGGTGATCGTCTCAGAGGGAACCGCCTCGGCGACCGCCATGATCCGGGACGTGAACGGGGACGGCCGGCTCGATCTCGTCTTGCCGTCGGTGAAGATCAGCGTGTCGTCGATCATCCGGTTCCTGCTGACCCGTTCGGTGCCGATCGCCTTCAACATCTTCCTCCTCGGCGAAAACGACCGTTTCTCCGACCGGCCCGATTTCACCAAGGAAGTGAAATTCAAGATCGATTTCTCGGGCGATTCCGACACGCAGGCGATGGATCTCGACGGCGACTTCGACGGCGACCGGCGGAAGGATTTCGTCTTCGCCACCGGCGAAAACGAACTCTCGATCTACCTCGGCCTCGAAGACGGCGGAGACCGGCTCTTCTCGAAGAAGCCCGTCGCCCGCATCGAGGCGGACGCCTACGGCGAGCTGGACACGCGCGATCTCAACGGCGACGGCTATTCGGACATGATCATCCACTATCCGCAGAGCAGGGAACGGCGGGGAATGGTGCAGGTGCTCATCAACAGGCGAACGCTGAGGTAGCGGCCGCGGAAGAGTCCAGGGAAGGCCGGCCGCGGCTAGTCCCCGAATCCCTCGAAACGGTAATCGCGGTAGGCGTCGCAGCGGGAGCAGAGCAGGATCTTTCCCCGCTCGCCCCGGTTGAGGATCTCGGCGAATCCGCGGCGGACCGGGCCGTTCCAGATATCGAGGACGCTCGTCTCGTTGACGTCGCCGATGACCGCGCGGCCGGCGATGTCCCAGCAGCAGAGCACGGCCCGGCCGTCGGTGTAGAAGAACATCTCCTCGCGCATCTTCAGGCACGGCTTCTCGACCATCTCGACGCCCTCGTCCCACGGCCAGTTGTACAGGGGGACGATCGAGGCGCGATCCGCGCGGGCCGACCAGAATTCGACGAAGGCCTTCTGTTCGTGGCGGTTGATGTCCATGTCGATCATCCGCACGTCGGTGACGACCCGGCTGCCGCTCTCGTCGACGAGCGCGATGAAACGTTCGATGTTTTCGACGACGCGATCGTAGTCGAGGCCGACGCGGCACTGCTCGTACACCCCGGCGGAGAAGGCGTCGACGCTGAAGCGCATGAGATCGATGCCGGCGTCGATCAGCCCGCGGCCCCGCTTCTCCGTGAGGGCGTTCGCGTTCGTGTTGATCTCGACGCGCGCGGTGGGATCCTCCTTGATATACCGGACGATCGTCTCGATGCGCGGATCGATGAGGGCCTCGTTCTGCAGGAAGGGCCGGTAGGTGACGCCGAGTCCGCGGGTGTCGTCGACGATCTTGCGCCACGTCTCGTCCGGCATCCTGCGCGGTCCGCGGGCGATCGTCTTCTGCGGGCAGAAGGGGCACTTCGCGTCGCAGCCGATGATCGACTCGATCTGGATGTACCGCGGTTGTGTCGGAAGCCGGAGATCGGCGTTCATGCGGGCTCCTTCCGTCGTTCCGGGAATCGGGTGAGGGTGCCGTCACGCCTGCAGACGGGTCAGCAACAAATCTACGCAACGGGGAGCCGCTCCGCAATGTTTTCTGATGAACCCGGCCGCTTCCCGGCCGCGGCGCGCGAGGAGCGCGGGATCGTCGAGAAGGGCGGAGACGCCGTCGGCGAATTCCCCTGGCCGCTTTACGACGCGGCCCGCGCCGGCTTCGGCGAGCCTGAGGGCCTCCCACGAGTTGTCGATGCGCGGGCCGAAGAAGACGGGCAGGCCGAGGACCGCCGGCTCCATCACGTTGTGGACGCCGGTGGTGAATGAACCGCCGACGTAGGCCACCGTGCCGGCGCGGTAGAGTTCGGCGAGGTACCCCAGGCCGTCGGCGACGACGACCGGCTCGGGCGGCGGACGCTCGCCGAGTTCGGAGACGAGGGCGAAGCGGAGCCCTTCGGCCTCGAGCGAGCGGCCGATCTCCGCGAGTCGCGCCGCCGTCGGCTCGTGCGGAACGAGGATGAGCGCGGTCTCCGGATGCCGTTTCCGGAGACACGCGAATCCCGGGATGACGACCGCCTCGTCGCGGGGCCACGTGCTTCCCGCCACGACGAAGACGCGGCGGTCGTCGAGAAGCGCGCGGGGCGGTTCGACGGTCGTCGTGTCGACGCGGCGGCAGACCTGGTCGAAGCGCGTATCGCCCGTCGTCTCCACCAGCACGCCGCCGCCCGATGCGAGGCGGAACCGTCCTGCGTCCTCGTCGGATATCGCCGCGATCGCCGACAGCCGCTGGTAGAGCGAGCCGTACCAGCCGCGGGCGTACCATGCGAGCCTGCGCGAGCCGGTAGAGAGGGTCGCCGACACGAGCACCTGCGGCACGCCGCGACGGGAGGCCTCGAGGATGAGGTTCGGCCAGAGATCGAACTTCACGTAGACGAGAAGGTCGGGACGCAGGATATCGAGGCAGAAACGCGCGTTGCCCGCCGTGTCGAAGGGGAGGTACTCGACGAAACGGATGCGTTCGTTCCTTCTCGATCGGTCGTGGCGATGGAGGTAGTTGTATCCCGACGGCGAGGTGAAGGTCAGGGCGATCCGGACGTCCGGGCGGCGGGCGGCGAGTTCGTCGATCACCGGCGTCGCCTGCAGGAATTCCCCGACCGAGGAGACGTGGAACCAGACGAGCGGGCCCGCCCCGGCTGCGGCCGCCCCCTTTTCGCGCCAGCGCGGCCGGATCCCCCGGCGCGTGGCGAGGGTCTCGGCGATCTTTTCGTCGAAGGGCGCGACGAGACGGAGAGCCGCCGGCGCGAGGGGCGCGACGAGGCCGTAGAGGAACTGCGCGGGGTGACTCATCCTTCTCCTTCAGCCTCGGCGGTCCCGGCCCCGTCGAGGATTCCCGCTGCCGCGTCGAAGACGCGTGCCGGCGCCAGCGACTCGAGACAGTCCTTCGTGCCGAACGGGCAGGGGCGCGCTCCGTTCCGGGAACAGGGGCGACAGTCGAGGGGCGCCTCGATGACGACGCTCGCCGGAAGTCGCGGGAAATAGCCGAACTGGCCCACGGTCGGGCCGAACAGGGCGACGACCGGCGTTCCGACCGCCTCGGCGATGTGAAGCGGTGCCGAATCGTTGGAGACCAGGAGGGGGCACCTCGCGAGAAGGGCCGCCGTCCCTGGCAGATCCAGCCGGCCGGAGAGGTCGATCGCGGCGCCGCCGCTTTTGGCGGCCACCTCGCGGCAGACGGGTTGGTCGTCGGGGCCGCCGACGAGGACGACCGTCTCGCCGCGGGCCGCGAGCATCGCTGCGAGGGCCGAGAAATGCCCGGCGGGCCAGCGCTTGGTCTCGTGTCTCGCCCCGGGCGCGATCGCAACGGGCGCCCGGGCGCCCGTCTCTCCGGCGAGCAGTCGTTTTGCCGCGGCGATGGCGCCTGGGGACGGAGAAAGCCTCGGCGGGGGATCGTGGGGAAGTTCGGCCCCGAGGCGGCGGGCGAGGTCGACGAAGCGGCCGGCCATGGAGACGCCCGGCGGAAACCGGTCGATCTTGCGCCTGATGAGGAGCAGTTTGCGCGCCTGGTCCTTGTCGATGCGCACCCGCGTCCCGGCGCGCAGCGTTCCGGCGAGGACGGCGCTCCGGGGGACGCCGTGTGCGTCGATCAGGACGTCGAACCGTCCGGGCATCGACGCCCGGAGGGCGAACAGCGCTTTCAATCCGTCGCCGCGGAGCAGGTGGAGGGCGTCGATCCGGTCGTCCGTCTCGAAGAGCGGGCGGTACCGTTCCTTCGTGACAAAACTGATCGCCGCTCCGGGGCAGCCCTCGCGCAGCGCCTCGAGAAGGGCGGTGAGGAGCACGAGGTCGCCGAGCGACCCGAACCGGATGACGCAGATCGTTTCGATCGTCCGTCTCATGGACACGAATATACGACAAGCATCCGGTCAATTCCAGATTTGAAAACGGGATGCATATCGTGAGGTCGTGATCCCATGCATGGCGGACCGGTGTGCGCGGCGGAAGAAGGGCCACGCCGCGGGGATGGTTGGGCGTGGAATAGGAAACAATCTCGCGGTTTCCCGTTCGTGTTCATCCGGTAATTCGGAATATTTCCCCAAAATAGATTGTTTCGTATGGATTCGGCACACGAAATGTTTGATGCGCGAGAAAAATGCGAAATGATGCGCGGATTCGTACGCCAAAAGGTTTGATATTTCAGGATTCATGCATTATATTTACGCCTGATTTCGCAAAACACTCATATATCTTGTTTTGCGTAAGAGATCCCCGGCGGGGCAGTCGTCGCGGGACCGGGATGAAAGGGAGAGGTGCATGGAAGTGAAAAACGAGATCGGCGCACGCATCAAGCAGTACCGTCTCTCCAGGGGATTGACCTTGAAGGATATCGAGGTCAAGGCGAAGGTGTCGGCGACGCACGTTTCCGAGATCGAGCGGGGGATGACCTCCCCGACGGTCGGCGCCCTGGCCAAGATCGCCGAGGCGATGGGCACCGACGTCGCGTATTTCGTCGAGAAGCGCAACCTGTCGAAGATATCGGTCGTCCGCCGGAGCGAGCGCCGTCACATGCATTACAAGGAATGGGGGGCGACCTATCATTCCCTGACGATGGACATGCCGAACCCGATGATCTCCTTTCTCGAGGTCGAGCTCGAACCGGGCATCAAGCGGCCGGAGGAGACGAGCGTGCACGACGGGGAGGAGTTCGCGCTCGTGACCAAGGGCGTGATGGAGATCATCATCGGCGAAGAGAAATACATCCTCAAGGAAGGCGACAGCATCCACTACAAGGCCAACAAGCCGCACGCGATGCGGAATATCGGCGACGCCAGGTGCAAGGCGATCTGGGTCACGATGCCTCCGTTCAGTCTGTAGCGGGGGAGGTCGAGGTGAGGAGACGGACATGATTTCCAAGGAAGAGATCGGGCGGCGGATCAAGAAGGTCCGCGAGGAACAACACCTGACGCTCAAGAACGTCGAGGCGAAAGCGGGCATCTCCGCCACGCACATCTCGGAGATCGAGCGGGGGAAGACGTCACCGACCATCGGGGCGCTCATCAGGATCGCCGACGCGCTCCAGAAGGATCCGGCGTATTTCATCGAGGAGCAGGAGCTGGCCGACGTCTCCTTCATCGCGCTCGAGGATCGCGAGGAGCGCGAACTCGGCCGCACGCCGGGCAAGCGGGAGATGCTCACGCATTCGATCCCGAGCGGGAAGATCAACGCCCAGCTGATCACGCTCACGCCCAACGAGAACGCCGATATGGACATGCACGTCCACGAAGGGGACGAGGCCGCCGTCGTTTTGTCCGGCAGGATCAATTTCCGCGTCGACGACAAGCTCTACGAGCTCGGCGAGGGGGACAGCATCTACTATCTCGCTGCGCAGGAGCACGGTTACGCGAACGCCTCGAACGAAGAGGACGCGAAGCTGATCTGGTTCGCGTCGGAGCGGCGGGTAGACTAGAATCCGCCATCGGCACGGTCTTTCGGGCCGCCGGCGAACACGCCGGCGGCCTTTTTTTGTATCTGATTTCCATTGACATGAAAAAAGATACGTCCCTATCATCAGCCGGTATCGAAAGGGGGACGAATGAACGGGTACGAGGACGACCTGTCCGAACGGGACGGCTTTCTTTTCCAGCACCTGATCGCCATGTTCCAGACTCTCGCGCTGCAGCAGATGGGGAAGTTGATGAATCCCCTGACCGGCGCGGTGGAGCGGGATTTGCATCAAGCGCGTATCACGATAGACATGCTCGAGATGATCAGCACGCGAACGGCCGGAAACCTGTCGGATACGGAGAGCCGTATCCTCGACAACGTGCTCATGGAACTCAGAATGAACTTCGTCGACGAGTCCTCCCGGCCGGAACCCAAGGACGGGGACGGCGCGGAAGAAGCGACAACGGCGGATGAACCGCCCGCGGAAGGGGAAGAAACGGAATCGACGGACGCCGGCGGCGACGCCGACGGCGAAGAAGACGCGACTGGACGTACGTAAGGCGGCCCCGGGGGACCGATCGGGACATTCGCCGCCGGAACAGAGGAGGTTCGAGAGATGAGAGCAGTCATTCTGGTGATTCTCGCCGCGATCCTGCTGCCGATCGGCGCAGTCCCGGCCGCCGGTCAGGATGCGTGGGACGGCACCTCGGGGTTGCTTCGCGTGTACGACGCGGAAACGATCGGCAAGGGAAAGCTGATCTTCTCGCTCGGCACATGCTATTACCGGCGCGCCGACGTCCTGCTGACGCCCGGGCCGCGCAGTCTGTACTACCTGGCGGAACCGGGGTCCGAGCCGGAGGTCACGTACAGTTTCTTCAGTACGAGAGCGGTTCTCACGCTGGGCATCAGCGATTATCTCGAGATCTCCGCCGGTCTCGGCGTCCGCAACTGGATCATGCAGGTCGGGAGCGAATCGGAGAGCGGCGAGCTCGAGACGCGGACCCGCGGAGGGATCGGCGACACCGACGTCCAGCTCAAGCTGATTCCCCCGATTCCCTCGGAGATCGTCCGGGTCGGGTTCCTCGGCTCGGCGCGCTTTCCCACCGGCAACGCCGAGCGGGCCTTCACGACGGACAATATCGATTTCGGGATGAAGGGGCTCTTCACGTTCGATCTGACGAACCAGGACCGTTTCGTGCCGACGAGACTCCACTTCAACGCCGGCTACCGGTTCAACAAGAACGAAGAGGACGGGTACGGGATCCTCTACACGAACAATCCCGATTCGAGCGGATTCTACTATCCCGCGTACCCCGCGGTCCCCGAGGACGAGAGCGACAGCTTCAACGACATGTTCGAATTCGGCACCGGCGTCGAGTTCATCGTCGGCCAGGCGAGCCTCTTCCTCGAGTTCAAATGGGACCAGTTCATCAACGCCGACTGGCCCGAGGGCGATACGCTCTCCTACTACGGCAACCGCAACAAGAACGTCTACACGATCACGCCCGGCCTCTCGGTGACGAGCAGCAACGGCGTGGGGGTTCTGCTCGCCCTCGACATCAATCTCAACAGCGATGACGACCCGGCGCTTTCCTATCCGCCCGACTGGGCCGCATATTTCGCGTTCTCGTACGGCGGGTTCGTCATGGCACAGGACGCCGACGGGGACGGTATCGAGGACGGCGAGGACCGCTGCCCCGACAGTCCCGAGGATTTCGACGGCTTCGAGGACGACGACGGCTGCCCGGAGCTGGACAACGACGGTGACGGCATCAACGACGGCGTCGACGCCTGCCCCGATCTCGCCGAGGACTTCGACGGCTTCGAGGACGAGGACGGCTGTCCCGATCTCGACAACGACGGCGACGGGATCCCCGACGTCGAGGACCGCTGCCCGGGCGAGCCCGAGGACTTCGACGGGATCGACGACGCGGACGGGTGCCCCGACGTGATGCAGGACACCGACAACGACGGCATTCCCGACGACATGGACAAGTGCCCGCTCAAGGCGGAGGATCAGGACGGCTTCCAGGACGAGGACGGCTGTCCCGATCTCGACAACGACATCGACGGCATACTCGACGTGGACGACCAGTGTCCGAACGAACCGGAGACCTTCAACGGATACGAGGACACCGACGGGTGTCCCGACGAACGGCCGATCGAGGCGAAGTTCATACTCCGCGGGATAAATTTCGAGAGCGGCTCCTCCGCCCTCACGCCCGACAGCTACGGGGTGCTCGATCAGGTGGTAAAGTCGCTGATGGCCTACCCGGAAGTGCGCGTTGAGATCAGGGGATACACCGACAGCGTGGGTTCCGAGGAATCCAACCAGCGGCTCTCGGAGAAGCGCGCGAACGCGGTGAGGCAGTACCTGTCGAACGCCGGTATCGCCGTCGACCGCGTGATCGCGAAGGGCTACGGAGAGGCCGATCCGATCGCTCCGAACACGACCGCAGCCGGCCGCGCGGAAAACCGCCGGATCGAGTTCCACCGGCTCAACTGACGGAAGACGGCATCGATAACGCTGAACGGGGGCGCCTGGCAGGCGCCCCCGTTCCGTTTCCCCCTCGCCCCGGCTCTGGTCAGCGTTCGCCTTTCTTTCGCTTCGCCGCCTGCCAGAGCGATTCCATCTCGTCGATCTCCATCGATTCGAGGTCGCGGCCCCTCTCGGCGGCCGCCGATTCCATGGCGCGGAACCGGTCGGCGAACTTCGCCGTCGTCGTGGCGAGGGCGCCCTCGGGATCGGCGTCGAGGCGGCCGGCGAGATGGATCACGGTGAAGAGGAGATCCCCGAGCTCCTCCTTGACGTGCGCCCGGTCTCCCTCGAGGACGGCGTCGAGAAGCTCGTCGGATTCCTCGCGGATCTTCCCGACGATCCCGCGGATGTCGGGCCAGTCGAAGCCGACGGCCGTCGCTATGCGCTGCACGGCGTCGGCGCGGCGGAGGGGCGGGAGATCGTGAGGTATGCCGTCGAGAAGCCCCATCGGCGGGCGACCGGCCCGCTCGAGGCGCTTGGCCCGGTCCCAGGCGGCCTGGCTCTCGGCCGCGGTGTCGGCCTTCTCGTCGCCGAAAACGTGCGGATGGCGCGAGACGATCTTGCGATGAACGCGCGAAACGATGGCGGAGAGCGGCGTCTCGACGCGTTCGAGCAACAGCTCGTGCGCGAACACGACGAGGAAGAGGACGTCGCCGAGCTCCTCCTCGACGCCGTCGATGTCGCCCGCGCGCTCGGCGTGCAACAGCTCGTACGTCTCCTCGACGAGGTTCGAGATGATGTCGTCGAGGGTGCGTTCCCGATCCCAGGCGCAGCCCGATTCCCCGCGAAGGATGCGCAGGGTCCTCCGCAATCCGTCGATCTCCGCCGCCAGCGTCGCGTCGTCCGGTTTCATGCCTATCCCGTTCGTCTGCGGTGAACGTCTCGCCGCCGCGCAGGGAGCGCGACGGACGGCGGAAGTATATCCGATATTGCGCGCAGGGGCAATTCCTGTTACACTCCGTGTTTATCCCTTCAGGAGGCATGTGTGGCCGAGACGATCGTCATCAGGGGCGCGCGACAGCACAACCTCAAGAACATCGATCTCGAGATACCCAGGCGGCGGGTGATCGCCGTCACCGGCGTCTCGGGATCGGGGAAGTCGTCGCTCGCCTTCGATACGATCTTCGCGGAGGGCCAGCGCCGGTACATCGAGTCACTCTCGACCTACGCGAGACAGTTCATCGAGAAGCTCGAGCGCCCCGACGTCGACGACATCGCCGGCATCTCCCCGACGATCGCGATCCGCCAGAAGAACACCGTCACTAGCGCGCGCTCGACAGTCGGGACGGCCACCGAGGTGTACGACTATCTCCGGTTGCTCTTCGCCAGGGTCGGTCGGACGATCTGTCCCGACTGCGGCATCGAGGTGCGCGCCCATTCTCCCAGCGAGGCCGCCGCAGCGGCGCTCGATCTGTTCGCCGGACGCCGCGTGCATCTCGTCGTGCCGTCCGGATCGATCGACCCGGAGACGTGGGAATCCCGCAGGGGCTATCTCATCTCCCGGGGATACGCCCGCCTGCTCGTCGAGGGGGAGCCGAGACGGATCGACGAATACGAGCCGAAGAAACGGAAGGAATTTCCTCTCGACGTGCTCCTCGACCGGCTCGACGCGACGCCGGAGAACAGGGCGCGGATCGCCGATGCGGCGGAGATCGCCTACCGCGAGTCGTCCGGCACCCTCCGCGTCGTCGCCGTCGACGACGAAGAGACCCGCGACTTCACGAACGCCCCGTCCTGCACGCGATGCAACCGCGTCTTCGTCGAGCCGACGCCGCATCTCTTCTCCTTCAACTCCCCGTTCGGCGCCTGCCCGGAATGCAAGGGATTCGGCGACCGCATGGATTTCTCCGAGGAGCTGATCGTCCCGGATTCGCGGCTGAGCCTCGAGAGGCTCGCCGTCGATCCGTGGTCGCGCGAGCGATTCGCCCGTCAACGGTACCGGATGCTCGAGTTCTGCGGGAAACGCGGCATTCCGGTCGACGTTCCCTGGCGGGAGCTCGAACCAGCGCACCGGCGAACGCTTCTCGAGGGGGAGGACGGGTACGTCGGGATCATCCCCTTCCTCGAGAAGATGCGCGAGAAGAGCTATCGGAAGGGGCACCGTTTCTATACGCGGAAGTACATGGATTTCACCACCTGCCGCGTCTGCCGCGGGGGCCGCCTCCGGCCGGAGGCCTCGTGGGTGAGAATCGGCGGGCGCGCGATCTCCGAGCTCGCCGCGATGACGCCCGCCCGGATACTCGCCGCTCTCGGCGAGGCGCCCCTCAGCGAAAGGGAACGCGAGATCGCGCGCGACATCCTCGCCGAACTGGACGCCCGTCTGCGGTTCATGATCGACGTCGGGCTCGGGTATCTCACGCTCGATCGCCTGACGCGGACCCTCTCCGGCGGGGAGGCGCAGCGGATCAACCTCGCGAATTCCCTCGGCGCGAATCTCGTCGACGCGCTCTACGTGCTCGACGAGCCCTCCGTCGGTCTTCACGCCGCCGACAACGAGCGTCTCGTGACGGTCATGTCGCGGCTGCGGGATCTCGGCAACACCGTTCTCGTCGTCGAGCACGACCCCGAAATCATCCTCTCGGCCGACTGGCTCGTCGATCTCGGGCCCGGGCCGGGGCACGACGGGGGGGAAGTGCTCTTCAACGGATCGATAAAGGAGGCGAGGCGGACCGAGGTACCGCGCTCGGAAACCTTCACGTGGCTCTTCGGGCGGGGGGGAAGGGGCCGGGCCGGGCGGAAACACGCCAGGCCGACCGGGCGTGTCTCGCTCGGGAACGTGACCGCGCACAACCTGCGGGGGATCGACGTGGAGATACCGCTCGGCTGTCTCACCTGCGTCACCGGCGTCTCCGGCTCGGGCAAGAGCACGCTCGTCGTGGATGTCCTCTACCGCGCCCTCGCCGGACGGGGGAGAAGCTACCACGGCCTCGGCGGCATCGAGATCGAGGGAACCATCGATCGCACGCTCCTCGTCGACCAGTCGCCCATCGGCTCGACCCCGCGATCGAACCCGATCACGTACATCAAGGGTTTCTCGCACATCAGGGCGGCTTTCGCCTCGCAGCGGAAGGCGATGATCCGCGGATATCCCCAGGGGCGTTTCAGCTTCAACAAGCCGGGCGGCCGCTGCCCGCGATGCCAGGGGATGGGCTTCCGCCGCGTCGAGATGCATTTCATGGCGGACGTGTTCGTTCCATGCGACGATTGCGGCGGAAAGCGATTCAACCAGGAGACGCTCGAGGTGCTCTACAAGGGAAAGGATATCAGCGAAGTCCTCGATTTGACCGTCGACGAGGCGATCCGCTTCTTCGATGACACGCCCGCGCTCGGCGAGAAACTGTGGATCCTCTCGAGGGTCGGCCTGGGGTACCTCGCGCTCGGGCAGCCGTCGAACACGCTCTCGGGCGGCGAGGCGCAGCGCATCAAGATCGCACGCGAGCTCGCGGAATCGTCCGGCGAGCGGAACCTCTACATCATGGACGAGCCGACGACGGGACTGCACATGGCGGACGTCGAGCAACTCATGCGCGTTCTCGGCGATCTCGTGGACGCGGGGCACACCGTGGTGGTCATCGAGCACAACATGGATGTCATCGGGCGCGCCGATCACGTCATCGACCTCGGTCCCGGGGGCGGCGACGAGGGAGGGCTCGTTATCGCTTGCGGGACGCCGGACGAGATCGTACAATGCGGCGGGTCGCTGACGGGGAAGCACCTCGCGGCCTATCGCCGACGATACCTGGAGGAATAGGAGATGAACGTCCTGGTCACGGGCGGCGCCGGTTACATCGGCAGCGCGGTCACCGAGTACCTGCTCGACGCCGGCCACGCGGTCACGGTCGTCGACAACCTCTCGACCGGCCATCGTCCCGCGATCGACGAACGCGTGACCTTCGTCGAGGGGGATCTGCTCGACGAGGCGACCTGCCTCGAGGCGCTCGCCGGCGTCGAGGCGGTTCTCCATTTCGCCGCCTTCTCGCAGGTGGGCGAATCGGTCGCCGATCCGCTGAAGTACTACCGGAACAACGTCGCAGGCGCCGTCTCGCTCCTCTCGGCGATGCAGGCGCTCGGCGTCGGCAATTTCCTCTTCTCCTCGACCGCCGCCGTGTACGGCGAGCCGCCGGAGACGCCGATCACCGAGGAATCGCCACTCAGACCGGTGAACGCGTACGGCAACACGAAGCTCGCGATCGAGACGATGCTCTCCGACTGCGGCAGGGCCTGGGGGCTCAGATCCCTCTCCCTGCGCTATTTCAACGCCGCCGGGGCGACGGAGGCGCACGGGGAGGATCACCGCCCAGAGACACACCTGATTCCCCTCGTCCTCGATGCCGCCACGGGCCGTCGCGGGGAACTCGTCGTCTACGGAAACGACTACCCGACGCCGGACGGGACCTGTGTCCGGGATTACATCCATGTCCGCGATCTCGCCACCGCGCACGTGCTCGGTCTCGGGAAACTCGCCGACGGCCTCTGCGGCGCGGTCAATCTCGGGAACGGGCAGGGCTTCTCCGTCCTCGATATCATCCGTTCGGCGGAGATGGTGACCGGGCTGGACGTGCCGTACCGGATCGGCGGCCGGCGCGAGGGCGATCCGGCGGTGCTCGTCGCCTCTTCGGCGCGCGCCGAGGAACTTCTCGGGTGGAAGCGGCTGCAACCGGCGATCGACGACATCATCCGCGATGCCTACGCATGGCGCCGCCGGTTCCCCGACGGATATCCCGACTGATCCTGGAAAAATATTTACCACACGCTGCTTCCCGTGCAGCGTCGGTTCGCCGGCGACCGGACGCGTGCGGTCTCCGGAAACGTTTGTCACAAAGAACCGGCCTGGAACGATCCACGCAACAACGCCCCGAACAATAAGATAGGCGATCGTGCGCCGCGCATCTCCGCCGCGGCGGCCGGTTGGCGGTCTTTCCCGCAACATGGCATGCACATTGCGTTTATCTCCCGTGCGATCCATGCGTCCGCATTCGGCGGGCCGTCGGCGCGTACGGAGAGGAGACCATGTCCGCGGGAATCGCCATCGAAATGCTCGGCCGCTTTCGCCGGCGTCCGCCGCGATCAATGCAGGGGGCGGTGGCCTTGATCGGGGAGATCGCGAGGGAGCGAATCGGCGCGGACGCCTGCACGCTTCTGCTGCCGGGCGACCGGGTGGTATACGTCGCCGGGGCGATCCCCGGCGCGACGCGGGAGCGGATCGCGGCCGCCGCCGGCGTGCCGGAGGCCGTGGGGTGGGACTGGCTTTTCATCGACGCAACCGACGACGGCGGCTCCGGGACGGTGGATGCCATGGTGGCTCCCTTCTTCGACGGGCGCGAACGAATCGGCTCCTTCGCCTTTCTGCGTTCGGGCGGCCTCTTCGAAGCGGAGGCGGAGGACGATCTGCCGGCGGTCGCCGAGGCCGTTTCCGCATTGCTCGCCCCGATGGTCGAATCCGACGGAGGGCGCCGGCGCGACGGGTTGCGGATCGAGCTGCTCGACGCGGTCGGCGATCCCCCGGCGATGCGGAAAGTGCTCGACCGGCTGTGCGCGGAGAGCGGCGCGGAGTTCTGCGCCTATTACGCGGGAGCCCCGGATCGACGGTTGTACGCGTCGATCCTCTGCCGCGAGTTCTCGAGGCGCCTGCCCGAGATCCGCCAGAAGCTCGTCACCTCATGCGGGATGTTCGCGAACGACGGCGGCGGCGACGTCCTCTCGGAGGACGTCTTCTACCGGCGAGAGGGGGAGAACGTCGCGTATCTCCTCGGCGATTCGCGGATCGAGAGCTACTTCCTCGTGCCGGTCATCTTCGATACGGTCGTGAGGGGAGTGCTCTATGTCGGGAGCGTCCGGCGGGACGCGTTCGTCCGCGAGAACATCGCGGCGTTCCGGTCTTTCGCCGAGGAGGACGGAAAACGGACGCCTCTCGTCTACAGCGTCGGAGGGGAGCGCCGCATCCTCGAGAAGGTCGTCGCCGCGATGCCCGCGGGAGTCGCGCTCGTCGGCGCCGACGGGGAGATCGTCGCCGCCAACCGGCTCTTCCGCGAGACGTTGCGGTTGCAGGACGGGCAGGTCGGATCGATCGGCGAGGCATGGCGTCTCGCGGGATTCCGGGTCGACGTGCTCGCCGAACACGTTGTCGGGAACGTCCCGGCCGGAGCGACCGTCAGGGGGGGGAAGGGCGACGACCGGTACCTGAGGATCGACCGCGTGCCGATCGGCGATCTCTCCGCCGACGTGTCGTTTCTCGTCGCCGTCCGCGACGTGACAAACGAATACGAACGCGACCGGGACCGGGAGGAATCGATCGCCATGGTCGCGCACGAGTTGCGCACGCCCCTCGCCGCCTTGCGCAACGCCCTGCGCATCATGGTGGAGGCGAATGGCATCGAAGGGGAGGCGGGGCTCTTCCTCGGCACGGCGATCCGGACCGTCGACCGGCTCGACCTGCTCGTCGACGGGCTCGTCGATTCCTCGGGGCTGCGCGGGAAGGAAGCGGACGCGCATCCCGTGCGCGTCGACACGCGGCGGTTTCTCGGCGATGCGTCGCGCCTCTTCGCGGAGTCGATGCGCCGCCGGCGGATCGCGTTCGACGTCGAGGTGGACGGGCGATGCGCGGCGGTGCGCGTCGACCGGGACGCGACGTCGCAGATCGTCCAGAACCTTCTGTCGAACAGCCTGAAGCATGTCCCGGCCGGCGGCGCGATCGTCATCGACGTGCGGCCGTTCGATCCGTCGGCGTCCGGGGAGGGATGGTCCGCGGAAGCAGCCAACCTGTTCGGCGGCGTGCCGTGGGAGATGCTCGACGTCCCGGCGCGATTCGTCGATATCGCCGTGAAGGACACGGGGGACGGTATCGCCGGCGACGTCGCGCAGGCGATCAACGGACCCGATCCTCCCGATGCGCGGCGCGAACGGCCGGCGAAGGGTCTCGGGCTCGTCATCGCGCGCCGCCTCGCGGGAATGCACGGCGGCGCCCTCTTCGTCGAGAGGAAACCGGGGACGGGAGCGGCCGTGCATCTGCTGCTGCCGGCGAACGAGGAGACCGCGGCCGCGGTCGCGGCCGCGCGGCGGGCCGGCCGGGCCCTGGACGGGATGCTCGAGCGGGGCCGCCGCGTGATCCTGTTCGCCATGGAGAAGGACGACCGGCGCTGCTGGCTCGAGATCGCGGGCGAATGGCGGGGGAAGGTGGTCGTCGAGCCCTCGCCCGACGAGTCAAATGACGAGGGGTTGTTCTTGTGGCTGTTCGGCGGACGTTTCGCCGCGGGCTTGACGGCGTCGGCCCGTCTCGCCGCCGGACCGCTGTCATTCTTCGCTGGCGGCAGGGGGCATCTCCGGCCGCTTCGGGGGGACGCGGGCGACGCATTGCGCGTCGGCTGGGTCTTCGCTCCCGACGGCGGGACGCGATTCGCCGACCTGATCGCGGCGGCGCGGGAACGGACGGTCGCGGCCATCCCGGCCGCGGCCCTGAAAGGAGAACCGGGATGATCGGATACCGGATTCTCATCGTCGAGGACGATGAGGATATCGTCGAGACGGTCAAGTACAGTCTCGAACTGCGCGGGTTCACGGTCGACGTGGCCTACGACGGTCTGCACGCGCTCCGCAAGGCGCGCAAGGAGCACTACGACCTCATGCTGCTCGACATCATGCTGCCGGGCAAGAACGGGTACGAGGTGTCCCGGATACTCAAGGAGGAGATGGCCCAGGGGCTGATCGATCCCTTCCGCATCCTCGTCCTCACCGCCCGGAAGGTCGACAGCGCCGAACGGGAGGATTTCCTCGCCACCTGGTCGCAGGCAGACGAATACATGTACAAACCCTTCGAGCTCGGCGATCTCATCGCTCGGATCGAGGATCACATCAAGGCGCAGGAGCGGGAAGCGCTCCGCTAGGCATCGAGGCCGGCGGGAACGGAAGACGATCGATCATGTCACGCGCGAACGGCGCATACGACCGTGATACATCCGCGTATCTCGAAAGCATCTTCGAGAGTTCGCCGCTGGCGCTCGTCTCTCTCGACCTGCGCCTTCGCGTCACGATGTGCAACCGGGCGACGACCGAACTGACCGGATGGGACGCCCCGAGCCTGCTCGGCCGGCGCGTGACGAGACTGATCGCCCTGTCCCGGCTCCGCCCCGTCATCGAATACCTCAGGGCCCGCGGCACCCTGCGTCTCGGCGGGTGGATCACGAAACTGACGGGCAGCGACGGAAAGGAGGTGCCCGTGCGGCTGCGTCTCTCGCCGCTCGCCGGGGAGGGCGGGAGGCCGATCGGAACGCTCCTTCTCGCCTCGGATCTTCGCGACGCGAAGCGGGCCCAGGCGCGGCTCATCGAGGCGGAGCGCGTTGAGGCGATCGCGCAGACCGCCGTCTCGATCAACCACGAGATCAACAATCCCCTCTGCTCCATCCTCGGTAACACGCAGCTCCTCCTGATGGAGGGCGACAAGCTCGATCCGCGGATGATCGCGAAGCTCCACGCGATCGAACGGCAGATCGGCAGGATCCAGCTGATCGCGGAGCGGCTCGCCCGGGTCACCCGCCCCGTCGTCAGGGAGTACGTCGGCGGAAGAACGATGATCGATCTCGAGGAATCGGGCGTCGAGTCGATCCGTCCCGGGCAGGCGGCGAAAAGTGATTGACAAACGTCCCCCGATATTCGAACTTTAGACCCCGTGGGAAGGTAGCTCAGTCGGTAGAGCAACGGATTGAAAATCCGTGTGTCGGGGGTTCAATTCCCTCCCTTCCCACCACCCTTCCGGTCGATCGATCGATCCCCGCCGGCGAACCGGCCCCCCGGACCGAACCGTGGAAGGCGATCTGCCCCCCGATGACCCGCTTTTCGTCGAGGAGACGGTTGAGGCGAGGAGAACGCGTTTTCTTCGATCCGGCATCCGACCGTCCTCGTCCGCGGAGTCCGTCGTCGGCGCTTTGTCGCGCCGCGTGACGAACGTCCCTTCTGCCCGGTTGCCGGCCGCACCAGGCAGGGGTCGAGGGAATTGTTGTTGACATTACGGAAAAGCGCGATTTATCTTCTTTCTCACAATCACGGCGCGACGGGAAGGGGGAGGAGATGGACAGGAATCTGATGGCCGCCATCACGGCGGCCGTTCAGGCTTACATGGCGACCGAGGGGGAGGATCCACGGCTCCGCCCGGGGCAGAAGCTTCCCCCATGGAAGGTCGCGGCCCGCAGGCAGACGATGCACCGGCGGCGATTCGCCTTCCGCAAGGGGGGCATGCTCAAGGTTCCCCTGAAGCGTTTCTCGATATTCTGATTCGATTCCACGTTCTTCCGACGGAGTCCATAGATGGCCGGAACTCGCAGGAAATCACCCAAGGCGCGGCCGTTGGCCGTGACGGACACGACCTTGAGGGACGGCCACCAGTCGATCCTCGCCACGCGCATGCGCACCGGAGACATGATCGCCCTCGCGGAGATGATGGACGAGGTGGGATTCCAATCGATGGAGGTCTGGGGCGGCGCGACCTTCGACGTGGCCACGCGTTTCCTCAACGAGGATCCGTGGGAACGGCTCGCCGAGCTGAAACGGCGCCTTCGGCGGACGCCCCTGCAGATGCTCCTCCGGGGGCAGAACCTCGTCGGGTACCGTCATTACGCCGACGACGTGGTCGACGCCTTCGTCGACAGGGCGGCGGAGACGGGGATCGACATCTTCCGCGTCTTCGACGCCCTCAACGACGAACGGAACTTCGAGGCGTCATTCCGGGCGATCAAGCGGACCGGCAAGCATATCCAGGCGGCCGTTTCCTACTCGATCACCGGGAAGCGGCTCGGCGGGGAGGTCTTCGACCTCGACTACTACGTCGGCAAGGCGAAGATCTTCGAGGAGATGGGCGCCGATTCCTTCTGCATCAAGGACATGGCGGGGCTTCTCAATCCCTTCGACGCCGATATCCTCGTCGGGGCCCTCAAGGACGCGATCGACATCCCCGTGCAGCTGCACTGCCATTTCACGAGCGGCATGGCGTCCATGTCCTATCTCAAGGGAATCGAGGCGGGAGCCGACGGCATCGACTGCGCCCTCGCGCCGTTCGGGTTCCGGTCGTCCGAACCGGCAATCGAACCGTTCGTCGCGGCGCTCGCCGGCTCCGACCGCGATCCCGAGCTCGATCTCGAGAAGATCATCGCCATCGACAAGGAACTGGAGAAGCGTGCCGGGAAATACCGCTGCTTTCTCAACGAGACGCGGATGGCGATCATCGACACCGGCGTCCTCGAGCACCAGATCCCCGGCGGGATGCTCTCCAATCTCGTCTCCCAGCTCCGCGAGGCCGACGCGCTCGACCGCATCGACGAGGTCTACGAGGAGATCCCCCGGACGAGGGCGGAACTCGGGTTCCCGCCCCTGGTGACGCCGACGAGCCAGATCGTCGGCACCCAGGCCGTCCAGAACGTCCTCTTCGGCCGGTACGCGATGGTCAGCGCGCAGGTGAAGGACTACGTCTTCGGCCTGTACGGGCGTTCGCCGGTCCCCATAGACCAGAAGCTCCGCAAGAAGATCCTCAAGGGGTATCCGCGAGGTTCGAAGCCGATCGACCATCGCGCGGCGGACCTGCTCGAACCCGAGCTCGACGCGGCGCGCGAGGCGGTCGCCGACATCACGACCGACGAGCGGGACGTGCTCATCTACGCGCTCTACCCGACGACCGGCATGCGTTTCCTCCGCTGGAAACATGGACTCGAGAAGCCGACCGCCGAAGAGATGCCCCGGGAGGAACCGAAACCGTCCGGCGACGGGTTGGACGCGGCCGATGCGTCGGCCGCGGAACGGAAAAAGGGCGGCGGCAGGGCATCGCGGACGTTCCGCGTCCAGGTGGCGGGAGACGAATACGAGATCGAGGTGGAGGAAGTCCTCTCGCGCCCGCGGATGAAATCGGTGAGCGATACGGCTCCCATCGTCACGCGCGAACGGAAGAAACGGGACGACGCGGGTGCTGCCGCGGACGAGAAGGCCCCCGCCGGGGAGATATCGGTGATCGCTCCGATGCCCGGGCTCGTCCTCGAATACAAGGTGCGGGAGGGGGACGCGGTCGAGGTCGGAGACGTGCTCCTCGTTCTCGAGGCGATGAAGATGCAGAACTCGCTCACCTCGAACCACGCCGGCGTCATCCGCTCGCTCAAGGTCGCGCCGGGAACGTCGGTCGAGAAGAACCAGGTGATTCTGACCCTCTCCACCTGATTTCAGGAATACGCGCGATCTTCAAACGATGTCGCTTGACACCGTGCGCCATGTCTCATTATTTTTCGGGCACGCAGGTTGCGACGGCTGACTTTTCAACCCGCTGATCCGCAACGCGATGCACCGTTCCGTCTTCCCGGAACGGCCCGCAAAGGAGATCCGACATCGCCGCTTCGCCGCGCAAGACGTGTCGTCTGACCGCACACCCCATCCTTCCGATCGAGCCCCGGCGGGAGATCACATTCACCTTCGACGGCGTGGAGATGGCCGCCCTCGAGGGGGAGGTCGTCACCTCCGCCCTCTTCGCGAACGGGATCAGGACATTCGGACGTCATCCCCGCGACGACGCCGCCCAGGGGATCTTCTGCGTGAACGGCCAGTGCAGCCAGTGCATGGTTCTCGTGGAAGGCGTCCCGGTCAAGGGATGCATGACCGTCGTGACACCCGGGATGCGGGTGGAGAGCTGCAACGGTGTTCCACGCCTGCCGGCGGTCGGTGAACCGCCGCCCTTCGCCGAAACGCGAACGATCGGGACGGACGTGCTCGTCGTCGGCGGCGGTCCGGCCGGCGTCAACGCGGCGATCGAACTCGGCCGACTCGGCGTCCGGACGCTTCTCGTCGACGACAAGATGGAGCTCGGCGGCAAACTGACTCTGCAGACGCATCCCTTCTTCGGTTCGCGCGACGACTGCTACGCGGGCATCAGGGGGATCGAGATCGCCCGCATCCTCACCGGGGAGCTCGCGGCGCTCGACACGGTCGCCGTGATGACCGGAACGGTGGCCGTGGGCGCCTTCGTCGACAAACGGATCGGCCTGCACAGGGGCGACGAATATCTCCTGGTCGAACCGAAGGCGGTGCTTGTCGCCTGCGGCGCGCGGGAGAAATCGCTCGCCTTTCCCGGGTGCGACCTGCCGGGCGTCTACGGGGCCGGCGCCTTCCAGACGCTTCTCAACCGCGACCTCGTCCGGCCGACCGATCGGCTGTTCATCGTCGGCGGCGGCAACGTCGGGCTCATCACCGGCTACCACGCCATCCAGGCGGGGATCAAGGTCGTCGGCCTCGTCGAGGCGTTGCCGAGATGCGGCGGCTACAAGGTGCATCTCGACAAGCTCCGGCGCCTCGGCGTGCCGGTGCTCACCTCGCACACCGTCCTGCGCGCCGAGGGCGGGGAACAGCTCGAACGCATAACGATCGGTCGCATCGACGACAAATTCAGGCCCGTCGCCGGCTCCGAACGGGTCCACGATGTCGACACGCTCCTCGTGGCCGTGGGGCTTTCCCCGGTAAACGAGCTCTATGGCCAGTGCCGGGCCTTCGGGATCCCCTGCTACACGTCGGGGGACGCGAACGTCATCGCCGAGGCCTCCGCCGCGATATTCAGCGGCAGGATCACCGGTCGCCGCATCGCGCGGGATCTCGGACGCGAGGTGGAGATCCCGGAGGAGTGGGCGCGGACCGAGGCCGTTCTCCGCTCGAAGCCCGGGCGCGTCGTCGATCCCGGGGAGCCCCGGCGCCCGCGGAAGGTCTACCCGATCATCCGATGCGTCGAGGAGATCCCCTGCAATCCGTGCGTGGATTCCTGCGCGAAATGCTCGATCACGATCCCCGGCGATTCGATCATGGGCCTTCCCGTCTTCGACGGCGAATGCACGGGGTGCATGAAATGCGTGGCGGCCTGCCCGGCACTCGCCATCAACCTGATCCAACCGGACTGGAACGAGGAGCGGGGGACGTCGCTGCTGGTCCTTCCCTGGGAACTCGACGCAGGCGATCTCGCCGAGGGGCGCATCGTCACCACGGTCGACATGGAGGGGAATCCGGTCGGGGAGGGAACGATCGTGAAGCATCGCCCGTCGCCGATCGATCCGAACCGCCGGCTCGTCTCGATCGAGGTGCCGAAAGAGGACGCCTTCGACGTGGCGGGATTCCTCGTGCTCGAGGCGGAGTACGGGCGAACGGGGCAGGGACGGGCGGAACCGGTCGACGACGACACGATCATCTGCCGGTGCGAGCGCATCACCGCGGGAGAGGTCCGGCGCGAGATCCGCGACGGCGTCCGCGACATGAACGTCCTCAAGGCGACGATCAGGACGGGCATGGGGGCGTGCGGCGGCAAGACGTGCACCGAGCTGATCCTCCGTCTCTACCGCGAGGAGGGAGTCGATCTCGACGAGGTCACGCGTCCGACGGAGCGTCCCTTCGTCTCCGAGGTGCCTCTCTCCGCGTTCGCCGGGCTCGACGAGGGGAGCGGTTCGTGACCCTTCCCGCCTATGACGCGATCATCGTCGGCGCGGGGAGCGTCGGCTGCCCGACCGCCTATTTCCTCTCTCTCGAGGGATGGAAGGTCCTCGTGCTCGACGGGAACCCCGCGCAGGGCCAGGGACAGAACAAGGCCGCGATCGGCGGCGTCCGCGCAACGCATTCCGACCCCGCGAAGATCACCCTCTGCCTGCAGAGCATCGAGATCTTCGCCGGATGGCGGGAGAAGCACGGGACGGACATCGGCTGGATCGAGGGGGGGTACTGCTACCCGGTGTACACGGCCGGAGACGAGACCACGCTCAGGGGGCTCCTCCCGGCGCAGAAGAGCTACGGCCTCGATATCGACTGGCTGGGCCCGGACGAGATCGCCCGGGTCGTCCCGGGCATCAACAGGGATGGCCTCAGGGGCGGCACGCTCGCCCCGGGCGACGGGCAGGTCTCGCCCCTCAAGGCGGCCGCGGCCTTCTGGAAGGAGAGCCGCGACCGGGGCGCCGAATACCGGTTCGGCGAACCGGTGACCGAACTCATCATCTCGGGCGGCGCGATCGAGGGCGTCGTCACGCCGCGCGGGCGCTACTATTCAGAGGTGGTGGTCAACGCCGCCGGCGCGGGAGGGCAAGAGATCGGCCGCATGGCGGGGATCGAGATCCCCGTCGAGCCGGAAAGCCACGAGGCGGGGATCACGGCGCCCATGGAACGGTTCCTCGATCCACTCGTCGTCGACATCCGTCCGGGTCCCGAGGGAAAGACGAAGAACTTCTACTTCGGGCAGAACGACCGCGGCCAGGTGATCTTCTGCTACACCCCGATCGAGCCGATCGCCGGCACCGACCGGCGCTGCACCTCGGAATTCATGCCGATCATCGCGCGCCGTCTCATCGACCTGATCCCCCGCTTCCGGAACATGCTCGTCAGGCGGGTCTGGCGGGGGCTCTACCCGCAGACCCCCGACGGGATCATCATCCTCGATCGCGTCGAGGAAGTGCGCGGATTGTATCTCGAGGCGGGGATGTGCGGGCAGGGATTCATGCTCGGCCCGGGCGTCGGCCTGAACATGGCAAGCCTCATCGTCCACGGCCATCCCGTCATCGACGACGACATCTTCGATTCCATCGGCTTCTACCGCGATTTCTACGCCACGAAAGAGGCGCTCGAATAGCCGCCGCCTTCCCGGCGCGCGAACGGTCCCCGATCGCGTCACGACGACCGGCGAGATCGCGCGGGTCGTCTGACCGCCGCGCCGCGGCGACGTTCTCCCCCTTCCTAGCGCAACAGGACCATCTTCGTCGAGACCGTCTCCTTGCCTGCCCGCAGACGGCACAAGTAGACGCCGGATACTGCCGGGACGCCGCGATCGTCCAGGCCGTTCCAGGAAACGGCGTGCTTGCCGGCGGGATACGGTCCCCGGGCAAGCGTCCGGACGCGCCTGCCGGCGGCGTCATGGATGACGAGAACGATCGACGCCCGGTTGGGCAGGGAGAAGGCGGCAATCGTCGAGGGATTGAAGGGATTGGGGGCGCAGACGAGCGACAGGGGAGGCGCGGGCATGCCGATGCGGTCCGTCTCGAAGAGCGTCCGCGAGCCGTCGCCGTCGTCGACGGAGACGCGGTAGGCGGCCGACCGGCCAACCGGCGGCTCGTCGCGGAAGCGGTAGGCGCCGGGGCCGTCCTCCTCGATCGAAACATCCAGGGGACGCCACGCCCCGCCGTCGAGACGGCGCTCGGCGGCGAAGACGGGGCGGATATCGGTCGAGACGCGCCAGGAGACGATGATCCCCTCCCCGTCGACAGTGGCGTCGAAACCGCGAAGGGCCGTCGCGACGATCTCGCCGTCGGCCTCGACGAGCTGCGCGAAGATGTCGAAGTATCCGTCGTAGCGGGAATCCTGCCAGCCGACGACGGTTTGTCCCGCGCCGGTCGCGACGGCCGCCGGGAAGAGGGAACGTTCGCTTCGCGTGCAGACGCCGGCGCCCGCCGCGGGCCACCTGGCCGATCCCGCCCCGTCGATCCGCTGTGCGTAGATGTCCTCGGCGAGCGGACCGCCCCGGTCATCGTGCCAGGCGACGACGACGCCGCCGGAATCGTCCGGGCAGATCGACGCATTCGACTGGCTCCCTGCCGCCGTGCAGACGGGAACGCCGCCGTCGCCCCAGAGCCGCGCGCCGTCGGCATCGATGCGCTGCGCGTACAGATCGATATCGGCGCCGTTGTTCTCGCTCCAGACGATCGCCGCGCCGCCGGCGCCGTCGGCGCAGATGAGCGGGAGCACCTGGTCGTGGGGACGCGACGCGACGACCAGCGCCGTGTCCTCCCAGCCGACGAGGTTTCCAGGCAGGAGTTTCTGGGTGCGCAGCACCACGTCCCCCTCGATCGGGCGATCCTCCCAGACGAGGATGGCGTTGCCCAGGCCGTCTGCGGCGATCGCCGGGTTGTAGTTCTCCACCGCCTCGTCGCCGACGAGGCATTCGACGCCCGCAGATCCGTCGGAAAACACGCGGACGGCGTAGAGGTCGTGGGGCGCGTCCCGGATCGACGCGCGTCGGCGCGCGTCCCGCCAGGCGATCCACGCTCCGCCGGCGCCGTCCGGCGCGACGACGCCATCGTATTGCGCCATCGTGTCGACGCAGACCGCCGCGCCGTCGGGGCCCCAGAGGAGCGCGCCGCCGGGGGAGATGCGCTGGGCCCAGAGATCGATCTCGTAACCGCGCCGCTGGTCCGACCAGGCGACGATGACGCCGCCGTCGCCGTCGGAGGCCGCCGAGGGCCCGTAGACGGAGACGGGCAGGTCGCAGACGGCGACGCCGTCGGTCGTCCAGAGCGCCGCTCCCGTCTCGTCGATCCGTTGCGCGTAGATATCGGCGTCGCCGCCCCTGTTGTCGGTCCAGACGACGATTGCGCCGCCCGCCCCGTCGGCGACGACGATCGGCTCCTCCTGGTCGCCGGCGGCGACGCAGATGGGCAGGCCGTACATTCCCCATCTCGCTGCGCCGGTCGACTCGACCGCCTGGAAGTAGATGTCCCGGTCGATGCCGCTCCGGAAATCGCGCCACGCGAAGAGGACTGCGCCGCCGGCGATCGCGACCCCGTCGAGCTCGTCCTGGGTTCGCGCGCGGACGCAGACGATGACGCCGTCGCCCGTCCACGAGGGGCCGGCAGGGGCGTCGGTAAAAGAGAACGCGGACAGGAGAAGGACCGCGAAGAGAAGTCGATGGCGCATGACGACCTCCTGCGTGTTGTCGGCGGGCGGGGCCCGGTCGGGATGTGTCGGTTTGCGAAACAGCCGCTCGATTCATCGTACCATCGACGGCGGTCGATCGCAAGGGGAAGCGGCTCGCCGGCGCGCCCGGGACGCCGCCGCCGGCCCGCGCGAATTGATGAGTGGAGAAGGCGCGGCGGAACGAGAAATCACTTGAATCGGGGAAGCGGCTTTGCTTATGTTCTCCTCGCACGGGGCTGGTGTAGCTCAGCTGGTAGAGCAACGCACTCGTAATGCGTAGGTCGTCGGTTCGATTCCGTCCACCAGCTCCATACAGAACGATCGCGACGCTCCGCGGGATGGGATCCCCGGGGCGTTTTTCTTGCGCCCCTCCGGCGGAAACGCGGGCGGGCCGAGATACGGCTGGACGCGGCCTTGCCGAGCGCGTACCATCCCCTGTCGACCGATGGATCGTGAACGGGCGGCCGCGCGCCGGCGCCTGCAACGGAGGAGGGTGTCGTGAAGAGACGTTTCGTTCCCCTGGCGTCCGCGCTCGTCGTGTTCTGCGCGGTCGTCGCCACCGCCGCCGGAATCGAGCGGCGGGAAGAGGGCAACCTCGTCATCGAGGGGATCCCCGACATACCCGGGCGCATCGTCGAACGGATGCGCCAGTACAACAACACGCGCTCGGCCGGATTGATCGACTGGGACGCCGAGGGTTCGGGGCTCTACGTCTCGACGCGCTTCGGTGAGACGTCGCAGATCCACTACGTCGCCCGCGCGGGCGGCGCACGGAGCCAGCTCACCTTCTTCGACGAGCCGGTGAGCGGCGCCGCCGTTTGTCCCGATCCGTTCAGGCCGGGCTTCCTCTTCGCAAAGGACGTCGGCGGCGGCGAGAATTACCAGATCTTCCGGTTCGACCGCCAGACCGGCGTCTCCACGATGCTCACCGACGGGGAATCCCGCAACGGGGGACAGGTCTGGTCGAACCGCGGCGACCGCTTCGCCTTTTACAGCACGAAACGGAACGGCCGGGACTGGGACATCCTCGTCGCCTCGCCCGACAGCCCGGAGGAGGCGCGGCCCGTCGTCGCGGAGGGCGGCGTGTGGTACCCGGTCGAGTGGTCTCCCGACGACACCCGGCTCATCGTCGGCCGCTACGTCTCCGCGAACGAATCCTACGCGTACGTCCTCGATGTCGAGTCGGGCGCTCTCGCGGCGATCGCGCCGTCGACCGGGCCCGTGGCGTTCGGGAATGCGGTGTGGTCGCAGGACGGCGACGCGGTCTTCTTCTCCTCCGACGAGGAAACCGAATTCAAGAAGCTCCGGCGCTGGGATGTCGCGGCCGAACGCTCGACCGTCATCACGGGGGACATCGACTGGGACGTCGAGGGGCTGGCGATCTCGCCGGCGGCCGGCATGATCGCCTTCACGGCGAACGAGGACGGCATCGACCAACTGTACCTCCTCGACACGGAGACGCTCGCCCGCGAGCGGATCGACGAGGCGCCGACGGGCCTCATCGGCCGTCTTCGTTTCGACCCGGCGGGCGAGCGGCTCGCCTTCACGGTCTACGAGGCGACCTCGCCGGGCGACGTCTTCGTCCTGCGGATCGCCGACCGCTCGATCGAACGCTGGACCGAGAGCGAGGTCGGCGGCCTGGATACCGGCCGTTTCGTATCGCCCGAGCTCGTCCGGTACCCGACCTTCGACGAGACGAACGGGGCGCGCCGGACGATCCCCGCCTTCTACTACCGGCCGGAGGGGGAGGGTCCCTTCCCCGTCGTCGTCGATATACACGGCGGTCCCGAGGGACAGGAGCGGCCGCGATTCGACCCTCGGGTCCAGTATCTCGCGAACGAGCTCGGCATCGCCGTCCTCGCCCCGAACGTCCGCGGATCGAGCGGTTACGGCAAGACCTACCTCGCGCTCGACAACGGGTTCAAGCGGGAGGACTCGGTGCGCGACATCGGCGCGCTTCTCGACTGGATCGAGGCGCGTCCCGAGCTCGACGCCTCGCGCGTCTGCGTCATGGGCGGCTCCTACGGCGGGTACATGGTCTACGCGGCCATGGAGCACTACAACGACCGGCTTCGCGCCGGGATCGACGTCGTCGGCATCAGCAATTTCGTCACCTTCCTCGAGAACACGAGGGAGTACCGGCGCGACCTCAGGCGCGTCGAGTACGGGGACGAGCGCGACCCGGAAATGCGCGCGTTTCTCGAGAAGATCTCCCCGACGACGAACGCGCATCTCATCACGAAACCGATGCTGATCGTCCAGGGGCTCAACGACCCGCGGGTGCCCGCTTCCGAGGCGGAGCAGATGCTCGCGGCGATCCGGGCGAACGGGGGAGAGGCCTGGTACCTTCTGGCGCGGGACGAGGGCCACGGCTTCCGCAAGAAGACGAACCGCGACCGATACGTCCATTCCGTGATAC
The DNA here is from genome assembly GCA_016931295.1 of Candidatus Krumholzibacteriota bacterium. Classification (NCBI taxonomy): domain Bacteria; phylum Candidatus Krumholzibacteriota; species Candidatus Krumholzibacteriota bacterium. The sequence goes on along the minus strand of JAFGEZ010000041.1, from coordinate 22,361 downwards.
TCTTTCTCGAGACCTGGATGCTCGACTGACCGGAACGGGCGATACACGCGGCGGAACGGGGCACGGCAGGGCGCACGCCGGGGGAGTGTGCGCGGGCACGAGCATAAATCATGGTTGAAAATGTTGGATATAGTCCATGAAAAGGCTTGATTTGGCGGGGATTGTCTCGTATATTGTTCACCGATTTTGCGGGCGGGGCGTCGTTTTGGCGTCATGTAAAGTATGATATAATAGGGCGTTATCCGGAACCGAAAGTGAGTGTCCCGACATGGCCGATCAGAAGCCGGCTTCCAGGAAGCCGGCGGTCATCAGGGTCGTACCGGAATGGTGCAAGGGTTGCGAGATCTGCGTTGCGTTCTGTCCGAAGAACGTGCTCGAGATGGAAAACGGCACGGTGAAGGTGGCCCGGCCCGATGACTGCATCAAGTGCATGCTCTGCGAGCTGCGCTGTCCGGATTTTGCGATAACTGTCGAGTGAGGACCCCGGGGTCCTCGCTCTTTTTTTTTCTGCCGGTTCCGGCTCGGCGTTCTTCCGCGGGCGCGGGAACCGCACGAAAAGGAGACGATCCACTTGGCTCCTGATCGTACCGGGACGGTACAGATGATGCAGGGCAATCACGCCTGCGCCGCCGGAGCGCTCGCCGCCGGTTGCCGATTCTTCGCGGGATATCCGATCACGCCGTCGTCGGAGATCGCCGAGATCCTTTCCGCGAAGCTCCCCGTCATCGGCGGGAAATTCATCCAGATGGAGGACGAGATCGCCTCGATGGCGGCCGCCATCGGCGGGTCGCTCGCCGGCATCAAGAGCATGACGGCGACCTCCGGCCCCGGTTTCAGCCTCAAGCAGGAGAACATCGGGTTCGCCTGCATGGCCGAGATCCCCGTCGTCATCGTCAACGTGATGCGCGGCGGGCCGAGCACGGGGATGCCCACGCTTCCGGCCCAGATGGACGTGCAGCAGGCGCGTTGGGGCACCCACGGCGATCACAACATCATCGTTCTCGCGGCGAGCTCCGCCCAGGAGACCTTCGAACAGACCATACGCGCCTTCAATCTCGCGGAGACGTACATGACGCCGGTCATCCTGCTCATCGACGAGATCGTGGGCCACAGCACGGAGAAGGTCGTCCTCCCCGATCCCGACACGATAGAGACGGTCTCGAGGCGAACCCCCGACGTGCCTCCGGACGAGTACCAGCCGTACCGCGTCACGGAGGACTGCCGTCCCGTCCTCGCCCCGTTCGGCACGGGATACCGGTATCACGTGACGGGGCTCTGCCACGACGAGACCGGGTTCCCGACGAACGACTCGAAGGAGATCGAGCAGCTGATCCACCGCCTGAACGACAAGATCGAGCATCACCGCCTCGAGATCATCGATTACCGCGAGGACGGTCTCGACGACGCGGAGATCGTACTCTTCGCCTACGGATCGGTGGCGCGCGCGGCGAGAAGCGCGGTGGCGACCTGCCGGGCGGACGGGATCAAAGCCGGGCTCCTCGAGCCGCGCGTGCTCTGGCCCTTCCCCGACGAGAAGATCCTCGAGCTCGCCGGGCGGGCGCAGGCGTTCCTCGTGCCCGAAATGAACCTCGGCCAGATGGCGAGGGAGGTCGATCGCGCCTCGCGCGGCGCCGTCGTGCATCGTCTCAACCGCGTGGACGGGAATCCCATCCCTCCCGGGGACATCGTCCGGAAGATAAAGGAGGTGGTCTGAGATGTTCGACTACTTCCCCTACCTTCGCGAGTGGAACTTCCCGCACATCTGGTGCGCGGGATGCGGCGACGGGATCGCGCTCAAGGCGCTGATCCGGGCGATGGACGCCCTCGGCTTCTCGCGCGACGATTCGGTGATGGTCTCCGGCATCGGCTGTTCCAGCAGGACGCCGGGTTACGTCGACATCAACACGCTGCATACGACCCACGGGCGCGCGCTTCCGTTCGCCACGGGGATCAAGCACGCGAATCCCGACCTGAACGTCGTGGTCATCACCGGCGACGGCGACGCGACGGCGATCGGCGGCAACCATTACATCCACGCGGCGCGGCGCAACATCAACCTCACCGTGCTCCTCTACAACAACTACATCTACGGCATGACCGGCGGCCAGTGCTCGCCCACGACGCCCCGCGGCTACAAGGCCTCGACGGCGCCCTACGGCAACCTCGAGCCCCCCTTCAACACCTCGGGGCTCGCCATCGCGGCCGGCGCTTCCTTCGTCGCCCGCGGCGACGTCTACAACGCCCGGAAGCTCGAGGGATACATCAAGAAGGCCCTCCAGAAGAAGGGCCTCTCGATCGTCGAGATCCTCACGCCCTGCCCCACCGCCTTCGGCCGGCGCAACAGGATCCCGAGCCCCGTGAAGCTGATGGAATGGCTTCGGGATACCTGCGTGGACGTCAAGAAGTACGAGCAGATGACCGAGGAGGAGCGGCGGGGCAAGATCCGCACGGGCATCCTCTGCGACATCGAGAAACCGGAATTCACCTCCGAGTACGCGAGGCTCATCGAGCAGTGCAGGACGGAAGGCGCATGAACAGGTACGAAGTCCGTTTGAGCGGTTCCGGGGGTCAGGGCCTGATCCTCGCGGGAAAGATCCTTGCCGAGGCGGTCGCCATCTACGACGGGCGGAACGCCGTGCAGACGCAGAGTTACGGGCCGGAGGCGCGCGGCGGCGCCTCGAAGGCCGAAGTCGTCATCAGCGACGGCGAGATCGATTATCCCAAGGCGATCGAGCTCGACGTCCTGCTCGCCCTCACGCAGGAGTCGTGCGGCAAGTACGCGTGCGATCTGAAGACGGGCGGCATCCTCATCGTGGATTCGGACTGGGTCAACCAGCTTCCCGACGGGGACTTCCGCGTCTTCAGCGCGCCGATCGGCCGGATCGCCGTCGAACGGGTCGGCAAGGCGGTCGTGACGAACATCGTCGCCCTCGGCATCCTGACGAGGCTTTCCGGGGCAGCCACCGAGGAATCGGTGCGCAAGGCGATCCGTGCCCGCGTTCCCCGGGGGACCGAGGAGATCAACATGAAGGCCTTCGACGAGGGGGTCAAGGTCGCCGCGGGCCTTCTCGATACGCCGGGCAACTAGGGGTTGCGTTCCACCACCGATTCGGGGTATACCGTTAAGTCACGATACCGACGCGCGGGCGGCCACCGCCGCGCGGCGTACTGGCGCATGGCAGAACCGACGAGGAGGTAGTCACATGGGCGACCGCTTGAGCAAGGAAGAGCTTCTCGCGAAGGCCAAGAAGCCCGGCGAGGACGCGATGAAGCTTCATCCGTTCTACCGGGGCAAAGTCGAAATCATGCCGAAGAGCTGCATCCGCAACTTCGACGACTTCGCCATCTGGTACACTCCCGGCGTCGCCAAGCCGTGCCTCGACATCCGCGACAATCCCGAAAAGGTCTTCGAGCACACGAACAAGGCCAATTTCGTCGCCGTCGTCTCCGACGGGACGCGCGTGCTCGGCCTCGGGGACATCGGCCCCGAGGCGGGGATCCCCGTGATGGAGGGCAAGGCGCTCCTCTTCAAGTATCTCGGCGGCGTCGACGCCTTCCCGATCTGCGTCGACACGAAGGATCCCGACGAGATCATCGATTTCGTGCTGAAGCTCCAGCCGGTCTTCGGCGGCGTGAACCTCGAGGATATCTCCCAGCCCAAATGCTTCCGCGTTCTCAACGAACTCCGCGAAAAGGCCCGCATCCCGGTCTGGCACGACGACCAGCAGGGAACGGCGGCGGTGACGGTCGCCGGCCTCATCAACGCCGTCAAGATCGTCGGCAAGGACATGGCCAAGATCAAGGTGACCATGGTAGGCGCGGGCGCGGCGAACATCTGCATCGCCCGGATGATCATGCTCGCCGGGGTCACGCCGGGCAACATCCTCATGTGCGATTCGAAGGGGATCCTCCACGAGGGACGCGAGGAGCTCAAGGAGAAATACAAGGAGAAGTGGGAGATGTGCCAGAAGACGAACGCCGGGAACCGCGCCGGGGACGTTCCCGACGCGATCGCGGAAGCGGACGTCCTCATCGCACTCTCCAAGCCAGGTCCCGACACCATCAAGAAGGAGTGGATCTCCACGATGGCGAAGGATGCGGTCGTCTTCGTCTGCGCGAACCCGATCCCCGAGATCTGGCCCTGGGAGGCCAAGGAGGCGGGAGCGCGCATCGTCGCCACCGGGCGGAGCGACTTCCCCAACCAGGTCAACAACTCGCTCGGTTTTCCCGCGATCTTCCGGGGGACGCTCGATGTGATGGCGAAAACGATCACCGACGAGATGTGCATCGCGGCGGCCGAGGAGCTGGCGAAGTGCGCCGAGGACCGCGGGCTGCGAGAGGATTACCTCATTCCCACGATGGACGAGTGGGACGTGTATCCTCGCGAGGCGGCCTCGGTCGGACGCAAGGCGATCGAGCAGGGCGTCGCGAGGATCGACCTGACATGGGACCAGCTCTTCTCGATGGCGGAAACGAAGATCAAGCGCGCGCGAGAGGCGTTCCACTGCCTGCAGGACAACGGCTTCGTCAAGTTGCCCGAAGACTGATCCGGCCGGCGCGGACGGGTCGTCCGCGCCGAGGCGTTCCAACAGACCGGGCTGCCCGGGGTCGTCCCGCGGGCAGCCCATTTTTCGAGGAGGAAGAGATGTACAGGATCGCGTGGCTTCCCGGTGACGGTGTCGGAAACGACGTGATGGAGGCGGCCAGGATCGTCCTCGACACGCTGAAGCTCGACGCCGAATACATCCACGGCGACATAGGCTGGGAATTCTGGAAGTCGGAAGGGAACCCGCTTCCCGAGCGGACGCTCAAGCTCTGCCGGGAGACCGATTGCGCCCTCTTCGGGGCGATCACCTCCAAGCCGCGGGACGAGGCCGCGGCCGAGCTCGATCCCTCCCTCGCCGGGAAGGGCCTCGTGTATTCGAGCCCGATCGTCGGGCTGCGCCAGCGATTCGATCTCCACACCAACCTCCGCCCGTGCAAGGCCTTCGCGGGCAATCCGCTCAACTACAAGGACGACATCGACCTGGTGATCTTCCGCGAGAACACCGAGGGGCTCTATGCCGGCGTGGAGTTCCACCCCGTCGACGACGAGCTCAAGTCGATGATCGACGCGAAGCACAAGAAGTTCCACCGGTTCATGGAGGTCCCGGGCGACGACATGGCCATCTCCATGCGGATCTTCACGAAAAAGGGGTGCGAGCGGATCGTCCGCGCCGCCTTCGAGTACGCGAAGAAGACGGGGCGCCCGACGGTGACGGTCGTCGAGAAACCCAACGTGATCCGGGAGACGAGCGGGATGATGGTGCGCGTCGCGCGCGAGGTGGCGAAGGAGTACGCCGGTATCGAGCTCTGGGAGACCAATGTCGACGCGATGTGCATGTGGCTCGTCAAGAATCCCGAGAACTACAGCGTTCTCGTCTCCTCTAACATGTTCGGCGACATCATCAGCGATCTCGCCGCGCAGCTGGTCGGCGGGCTCGGCTTCGCCTCCTCGGCGAATATCGGCGACGGGTACGCCGTCTTCGAGCCGACGCACGGGTCGGCGCCGAAGTATGCCGGCATCTACAAGGTCAACCCGATGGCGATGCTCTTGACGACGCGCCTCATGCTCGAGTGGCTCGACGAGAAGAAGATGGCCGGTCGACTGGAACGGTCGATCGCGAAGGTGATCGCGGACGGCACGGTCCGCACCTACGACATGGGCGGCGACAACACGACGCTCGAGGTCGCCGAGGAAGTCGCCCGAAACCTGTAATCCCGGAGAGGGGACCATGGGCAAGACGATCATCGAGAAGATCCTCTCGAACCGCGCGGAAAAGGATGTCGCTCCCGGAGACGTCGTCTGGATCGGGATCGACATCCGGACCGCCCGCGATTTCGGGGGCGCGAACGTCGTCAAGAACCTGAAGAAGTACTACGATCCGCCCTGGGTCGACGATCCCGAGCGGACCTTCTTCACCTTCGACTGCAACGTGCCGGCGAAGGATATCGGGTATGCCGAGAACCAGCAGATCTGCCGCGATTTCGCGAAGGAGACCGGCGTGCGCGTCTTCGACGTCAGGGCCGGCATCGGTTCGCACGTGGCGATCGAGCGGGGTATCGGCCGTCCGGGCGAGATCCTCGTCGGCACCGACAGCCACCTGAACATCATGGGGGCGATCGGCTGTTTCGGACAGGGAATGGGCGACCGGGACATCGCCTACATCTGGGCGAGCGGCCGCAACTGGTTCGAGGTTCCCGCTTCGATGCGCGTGCGCCTCGACGGCACGCTCTCGTGGCCCGCGACGGCGAAGGACGTCGCCCTCGCCGTCATCAGCCGTCTCGGATCGGCCGGGGCGCTCGGCAAGGCGATCGAGTTCGCAGGGCCGGGGGCCGAGGAGATGAGCCTCTCCGGGAAGATCACCGTCGCCTCGATGGCCACCGAGATGGGCGCGATCGCCGCCTTCCTCCCGGTCAACGATTCGACGCTCTCCTGGCTCAAACGGCGCGCAGGCGATGATTCGCTCGAGCCCGTCGTCGCCGACGGCGACGCCGACTACGTCGAGGAGATCGCGATCGATCTCGGCTCCCTCGAGCCGATGGCCGCCTGCCCGTCGAGCCCGGCGAACGTGAAGCCGGTCTCCGCGATCGCCGGCACGCGCATCGATACGGCGATCATCGCTTCCTGCACGAACGGGCGCTTCGAGGACATGGTCCACGCGGCCGCCTATCTCGACGGGAAGCGCGTGAAGGAGGGGGTCACCCTCAAGGTCGTCCCCGCCACCGAGGAGGTCTACGAGCGGATGATGCGCGAGGGGATACTCGACATCTTCGTCCAAGCCGGCGCGCTCGTGAGCAATCCGGGATGCGGCGGCTGCGCATCGGGGCAGATCGGGATGGTCGGCAGGGGCGAGGTGCAGCTCAGCACGTCGAACCGCAATTTCGCCGGCAAGCAGGGGAAGGGCGACACGTACCTCGTGAGCCCGGCAACCGCGGCGGCCTCGGTCGTCGCCGGCGAGATCGTCTCGCCGGCAAGCGAGCCGGCGCCGCTTCCCGCATTCACGCCAGACGAGGCCTTCCACGGGGAGCCGGAGCTCACCATGATCTCCTGGCGGACTGGAACGCGGGGATCGGGGAAGGTCAGGTCGAAGGCCGCGGCGGCAAGCGCCGGCGGATGCCCGGCCGTGATACGCGGCCGAGCGCGGGTCATCGCCTCGGGCAAGAAGCCGATGGACGACATCGACACCGACATGATCTTCCACAACAAGTATCTCTCGATCACGGAGATCGAACGGATGGGCGAACACACCTTCGAGACGCTCGACGGCTACGAGGGATTCGCCGCCACGGTGAAGCCCGGCGACATCATCGTCGCCGGCGGCAATTTCGGCTGCGGCTCGTCCCGCCAGCAGGCCGTCGACTGCTTCATCTCGCTCGGCGCGTCGATCGTCGTGACCGCCTCGACGGGCGCCATCTACAAGCGGAACATCATCAATTCCGGGTTCCCGCTCCTCGAGGTTCCCGGCCTCGCCGAGTCCGGGATCGAGGAGGGGGAGGAGCTCTCCATCGATTTCGAACGGGGCGAGATCACGCGCGCCGACGGCACGGTCGTCCGGGGAAGCCGGCCGACCGCGGTGCAGCTCGACATCTGCCGGGCGGGCGGTCTCTTCGCCTACTCGGGGGAGGGTGACTGACATGGGCATGACGATGATCCAGAAGATCCTCGCCCGCGCGGCCGACCGGGAGCGCGTCGAGGTAGGGGAGATCGTGTTCGCCAGGCCGCACATGATCCTCTCGCACGACAACAGCGCCGCGATCCTCAAGATCTTCCGGTCGATGGGCGGCGCGCGCGTGTGGGATCCGCGACGGGTCTTCATCGCGCTCGACCACGCGGTGCCTCCCCCGGACGCAAAGAAGGCGATGAACCACAAGCAGATCCGCGAGTTCGTGAGAGAGCAGGACATCGTGAATTTCTACGACTGCGGCGAGGGGATCTGCCACCAGGTGCTGCCGGAGAACGGCCACGTGATCCCGGGCGTCGTCATCTACGGGAGCGATTCGCACACCACCACGCACGGCGCGATCGGCGCGGCGGGAATCCCGATCGGGCGGACGGAGACGGCGAGCGTCTGGGCCCTCGGCGAGACCTGGCTCCGCGTGCCGCAGACCTACCGGATCGTTCTCGACGGCGAACTCGCCCCCGGCGTCACGCCGAAGGACGTGGTTTTGCACGTGATCGGCGACATCACCGCGGACGGCGCGACGTACAAGGCCGTCGAGTTCCACGGCCCCGTGGCGAGCGGCATGAGCGTGGGCGGCAGGATGACCCTCTGCAACATGGCGGCCGAGATGGGCGCGAAGGCGGGGATGGTTCCCTTCGACGACGTCACCGGGGCGTGGCTCGAGGCCGCCGGCGTCGCCGGAAACTACGAGCCGGCGAATCCCGACGGGGACGCCGTCTACGAGAAGGAGCTCGTCTACGACTGCCGGACGATCGGGCCGCAGGTGGCCCGGCCGCACAAGGTCGACAACGTCGTGCCGGTGGCGGAGCTGGGAGACACGCCGATCGACGTCGCGCTCCTCGGCACCTGCACGAACGGGCGCGAGGAGGATCTCGCCCAGGCTGCCGAGGTGCTCGAGGGCAGGCGGATCGCGCCGGGGGTCCGGCTCCTCGTCTACCCGGCTTCCCGGAAGACGCTCGATCGCATCTACGAGAGCGGCGTGGCGAGGACGCTGCTCGCCGCCGGCGCGGAGATCGCTGTGCCCGCGTGCGGTCCCTGCCTCGGGGCCTACGGCGGCGTACTCGCGCCGGGGGAGACGGCCGTTTCCACGGCGAACAGGAACTTCAAGGGGCGGATGGGCTGCAAGGAGGAGACCGGGATCTACCTGGCGAGCCCGTACACGGTGGCCGCGTCGGCGATCGCCGGCAGGATCGTCACGGCGTTCTGACCGGCGCCGGCCGGGCCGGCCCGGGGGAGGAGACCCATGGAGCTTCAGGGAAGAGTGTGGATACTCGATGACGACGACATCAACACCGATGTCATCTATCCCGGAAAATACACGTACGAGCCCTTCACTCCGGAGGAGATGGCGAGGCACGCGCTGGAGGATTTCGATCCCTCGTTCGCGACGGAGGTCGCCGCCGGAGACGTCATCGTCGCGGGCAGGAACTTCGGATGCGGCTCGTCGCGCGAACAGGCGGTCACCTGCCTGGCTGCCGCCGGCGTCTCCGCGGTCGTGGCCGGTTCCTTCGCCAGGCTGTGGTATCGCAACGCGATCAACCAGGCGCTCGTCGCGATCGAGTGCGCCGAGGCATCGGCCTGGGCCCGAGAGCACCGGGACGAGCTCGAGAAACAGACCGTCTCCCTCGACATCGAACGGGGCCGGTTCTCGATCGGCGACCGGGTCTTCGACGTGCCGCCGCTGGCGGGGAAGGCCCTCGAGATCTTCGAGGCCGGCGGGCTCGTGCCCTACACGAAGCGGAAGCTCGGCGCGAGTTGACCGCCGCCGGCCGGCGGGAACGCACGGAAAAAATTCACTCGACTTTCAGGGCGGATTCTTTCATGTTCACTGTTGTTCGTCCCCGGCCCCGGCGGCGAAACGGCCGACAGGGGAACAGGGGACCGATTTTGCCATAATCCGGCGAATGAAACGCGTTACGCACCCCACGGTTTTCCGAAGGAGCAGGACATGGCTGGGAAGATGGTAACCATCGACGGGAACGAGGCCACCACGTATTCGGCGCACAAGACCAACGAGGTGATCGCGATCTATCCGATCACCCCCTCGTCCGTGATGGGTGAACTGGCCGACCAGTGGTCCGCGGAGGGTCGGACGAATATCTGGGGCACCGTTCCGCAGGTGACCGAGATGCAGAGCGAGGGTGGCGCCTCCGGCGCGGTGCACGGCTCGGTCCAGCGCGGCGGCCTGACGACCACCTTCACCGCCTCCCAGGGGCTCCTTCTCATGATCCCGAACATGTTCAAGATCGCCGGCGAGCTGACGCCCGCCCTCATCAATGTCTCCGCCCGGACGGTCGCCACGCACGCCCTCTCGATCTTCGGCGACCACTCCGACGTCATGGCGGTCCGCTCGACCGGCTGGGGGCTGCTTTCCTCCAACTCGGTGCAGGAAGCGATGGACATGGCGCTCATCGCACAGGCCTCGACCCTCGAGAGCCGCGTCCCCTTCCTCCACTTCTTCGACGGTTTCCGCACCTCCCACGAGGTTTCCAAGGTCGAGCTGATCCCCGACGAGGCCTTCACCGGGATGATCGACGACGAGACGGTCCGCGCCCACCGCGAGCGCGCGCTCACGCCCGACCGGCCGGTGATCCGCGGGACCGCGCAGAACCCGCCCACGTTCTTCCAGGCGCGCGAGACGATCAATCCCTTCTACGAGAAGTGCCCCGGCATCGTCGAACGCGTGATGAAGCGCTTCGAGAAGCTCGTGGGACGGCGCTACGATCTCTTCCAGTACAGCGGCGCCCCGGATGCCGAACGCGTCCTCGTTCTCATGGGCTCGGGCGCCGAGACGGCGCTCGAGACGGTCGAGCATCTCGCGGCGAAGGGTGAGAAGGTCGGCATGATCGCCGTCCGGCTCTACCGGCCCTTCTCGATCAAGCATTTCATCGGGGCGCTGCCCGCATCGACCCGGACGATCGCGGCGCTCGACCGCACCAAGGAGCCGGGGGCCATCGGCGAGCCCCTCTACGGGGACATCGTCACCGCGCTGCGCGAGCACGAGACGGCCGGCGGCGGGCGATTCGAGTCCACGCCGCGTGTGATCGGCGGACGGTACGGACTCTCGTCGAAGGAATTCACCCCGGCGATGGTCGTCAGCGTCTTCGAGGAGATGAAGAAGAGCGAGCCGAAAAACCATTTCACGGTCGGTATCGACGACGACGTCAGCATGACCAGCCTGTCCTTCGACCACGATTTCACCATCGATCGTCCCGGGCAGACGCGAGGCGTCTTCTACGGCCTCGGCGCCGACGGCACGGTCAGCGCGAACAAGAACTCCATCAAGATCATCGGCGAGGAGACCGGGAACTACGCGCAGGGCTACTTCGTCTACGATTCGCGGAAGGCGGGCTCGCTCACCGTCTCCCACCTCCGCTTCGGCCCCGAGCCGATACACTCGCCCTACCTGATCTCGAAGGCGAACTTCGTCGCGTGCCACCAGTTCCCCTTCATAGAGCGGATCGATCTGCTCAAGGTCGCCGAGCCGGGCGCTGTCTTCCTGCTCAACAGCCCCTACCCGACCGATGAGACGTGGGACAAGCTGCCGCGCGAGGTGCAGCAGCAGATCATCGACAAGAAGCTCCGCTTCTTCGTTATCGACGCCTACAAGATCGCCAGGGAGATCGGTCTCGGCGCCCGCATCAACACGATCATGCAGACATGCTTCTTCATCCTCAGCGACGTCATCCCGCGCGACGAGGCGATCGAGCGGATCAAGCACTTCATCAAGAAGGCCTACAGCAAGAAGGGCTCGAAGATCCTCGACCTGAACTACGCCGCTGTCGACCGCGCGCCCGAGCACCTGCACGAGATCGCCGTGCCGGCCGAGGCGACGAGCGACCTCAGGATGATGCCCCCCGTGCCGGAGGAGGCCCCCGAGTACGTCAAGGAGGTCATCGGCAAGATGATCCGCAAGGAGGGGGACGACCTGCCGGTGAGCGCGTTCGATCCTGACGGCACCTTCCCGAGCGGCACCACGAAATGGGAGAAGCGGAACATCGCGCTCGAGATCCCCGTCTGGGATCCCGACACCTGCATCCAGTGCGGCAAGTGCGTGCTTATCTGTCCCCACGCCGTCATCCGCTCCAAGGTTTACGATCCCTCCTTCCTCGACGGCGCGCCGGCGACATTCAAGTCGGCCGAGGCGAAGCACAAGGAATTCGCGGGGCTCAGGTTCACCTTGCAGGTCTCCCCGGAGGACTGCACGCAGTGCGCGCTCTGCGTGCACCAGTGCCCGGCGAAGAACAAGCAGGATCCGTCGCGCAAGGCGATCAACATGGCATCGCAGCCGCCGATCCGCGAGGAGGAGAAGAAGAACTGGTCGCATTTCCTCTCCATTCCCTACGTCGACCGGGAGAAGATCAAGCTCGACGCGACCCGCGGCGTGCAGTTCCTCGAGCCCCTCTTCGAGTTTTCCGGCGCCTGCGCCGGTTGCGGCGAGACGCCGTACGTGAAGCTTCTCTCCCAGCTCTTCGGCGATCGCACGCTCGTCGGCAACGCGACGGGGTGCTCGTCGATCTACGGCGGCAACCTCCCGGCCACGCCGTGGGCCAAGAACGCCGACGGGCGCGGTGTCGCATGGAACAACTCCCTCTTCGAGGACAACGCGGAGTTCGGTTTCGGGATGCGTCTCGCCATCGACAAGCAGAAGGAGTACGCGTACGAGCTCCTCGGCCGGCTCTCCGGCGAGCTCGGCGCCGCGACCGTCGCCGCGATCAAGGACGCAACACAGTCCGACGAGGCGGGGATCAAGGCCCAGCGGGGCCGCGTCGCGGCCCTCAGGGAAGCGCTGTCGAAGATCGACTCGCCCGAGGCGAAAGACCTCCTGGGACTCGCCGACGTCCTCGTCCGCAAGAGCGTCTGGATACTCGGAGGCGACGGCTGGGCGTACGACATCGGCTACGGCGGGCTCGACCATGTCATCGCGCAGAACCGGAACGTGAACATCCTCGTTCTGGATACCGAGACCTACTCGAACACGGGCGGACAGATGTCCAAGGCGACGCCTCTCGGCGCGGTCGCCAAGTTCGCCGCCGCAGGCAAGCGCACGCCGAAGAAGGATCTCGCGTGGATGGCGATGACGTACGGAAACGTCTACGTCGCGCGCGTGGCGATCGGCGCGAACGAGAGCCAGACGATCAAGGCCTTCCTCGAGGCCGACGCATGGGACGGCCCGTCGATCATCATCGCCTATTGCCACTGCATCGGCCAGGGCCTCAACCTGATCAACGGAACCGACCAGCAGGCGAAGGCGGTCAAGACGGGCTACTGGCCGCTCGTCAGGTACAATCCGGCGCTGCTCGCCGAAGGGAAGAACCCGCTGCAACTCGACTCGAAGGCTCCGAGCATGCCGCTCGAGGAGTACATCTACAACGAGACGCGATACAGCATCCTGAAGCACCGCATCCCCGAAGTGGCCGCCGAGTTGCTCGAACAGGCCCAGAAGGACGTCGCGAGGCGCTGGAAGCTCTACGAGCACATGGCGTCGATGTCCTACGACGACTGATCGGAAAAGGAGGGGATGATGGCGAATCTGAAGACGTCATACATGGGCGTCGACCTGGCGAACCCGGTCGTGGCCGCCGCGTCGCCGCTCGGGCGCGACGTCGATGCGGTCAGGAAACTCGAGGATGCGGGCGCCGGCGCGATCGTGCTCCACTCGCTTTTCGAGGAGCAGGTCACGCTCGAGGAAGAGGAGCTCGACGAGAATCTCGTCCAGGGCACGGAAAGCTACGCGGAGGCCCTGAGCTACTTCCCCGATATCGGGCCCTACCGGTTCGCCGCCGACGACTACGTCGAACACGTCAGGCGGGTCAGGGACACGGTCGGAATCCCCGTCTTCGGCTCTCTGAACGGCGTTTCGAAGGGCGGCTGGGTCCGCTACGCGAAGCTCATCGAGGAAGCGGGCGCCGACGGCATCGAGCTGAACGTCTATTTCCTGTCGACCGATCCTGCGGTCTCGGCCGAGAATATCGAGGAGATCCGCGCCGACCTCGTGCGCGCCGTCGCGGGCGCCGTATCGATCCCCGTCGCCGTCAAGCTCGGCCCGTGGCTCGACGCCGTGCCGAACACGGCGGCGAGGCTGGAGGGGGCGGGGGCGAAGGGGCTCGTCCTCTTCAACAGGTTCTACCAGCCGGATATCGATCCGGAGGCGCTCGCCGTCAAGACGACGCTCCAACTCAGCACCAGGCAGGAACTGCCGTTGCGGCTCAGGTGGACGGCGATACTCCGCGGCAGGGTCGATCTCGATCTCGCCGTGTCGGGCGGGATACACACGGCCGTCGACGTGGTCAAATCGCTTCTTGCCGGGGCGACCGTCGCCACGTGCGCCTCGGTGCTTCTCGATCACGGACCGGGATACGTCTCCGACCTGATCGCCGGGCTCGAGACCTGGCTCGACGGGCACGGTTACGACTCGGCGGACGCCGTGCGCGGACTGGTGAGCCAGGAGACGGTCGCCGAACCGGCCGCCTTCGAGCGGGCGCACTACATGAAGGTGCTCGGTTCCTGGAACGGCTGAGTCGCACGCGAACCCAACGCGGAAAAAGCCGGGGGCGCAACGCGCCCCCGGCTTTCGTGCATGCGCCCCCAAGCCGCGAAATCAGCCGACCGGCTTGAAGATCGTGTCGAGGATCGTGCCGTCGCGCCACTCGACGACCTCGACGGGCTCGTCGGTCGTCTCGGTGCGCGGCGGCGTTGCGCCGATCTCCGCCGCCGCCGCGAGCGACAGCTCGTGGAGTTCGTCGATTTCCACGAGCGAGAGACCCATCGACGCTGCGTTCTTCCGCAGCGGGTCGATCCAGGGACTCTCGCTGGCCGGGTTGACGGCGATGTACTCCTCGGTCACCGCGACGTCGATGCACTCTCCCGGTATCGAGACGGTGTAGACATCGTCGACGATCCGGGGAAAGCCCTTTCCCTTCTCTTTCTTCCCCGTGGCGAGCGGAAGGAACATGATCGTCAGTTTCGAGCCCGCGGCGACGCCCTGCGCGCCGCCGATGCCGCCGATGATCCGGCCGTTGGCGCAGATGCTGTTGACGTTGAAGGAGCGATCCAGCTCCAGCGTCGAGAGGACGGAGACGTCCAGCATGTTGACGGCGTTCTCCTTGTTGGAGACGTCGTCGTATTCTCCGGTCGAGATCTCGTAGTGGTTGAAGTCGTGCAGCATCGACTTGATGACGTTCTCGGAGGGCTGGAAGCACTGGCCGTGGAGGAGGTTCTCGATCAGTCCGGACTGGAGCATCTCAACGTGGAGCGAGGTGCAGCCGCCGATGGCGAAACCGGCTTTGATCTTCTCCTCCTGGAGTATCTTCTTGATCTCGTCGAGGACGATGAGACCGGCGCCGGAGCCCACCTGGAAGTTGAACCCGTCGAAGATCACGCCGGCCGCTTTCATCACGCCGAGCACCTGCTCGGCGATGCGCGCGTTGAAGGCGTTCGCGCGTATCTTTCCGATGTCGAGGGTGCCGGACCCGACGCCCTCCGCCGCCCCCGGGTCGTCGACCTTCACGACGAAGTCGACATCGCACATCGAGAGGGAGCGGGGGAAGAGATACCGGTCGCTGACCTCGCCGGCGAGAAGGCAGACGTGCTCCGCCCAGAGCGTGTCGGCGAGAAAGAGACCGAGCGGTCCGACCCAGTGGGCGGGATCGCCCATCAGGCCGTTGGCGTTTCCCCATCGGTCGGCGATCGGAACGGGGCCGAACGCCACCTTGACCTCGATCTCGCCCGTATGGAACTTGCGCACCCGGTTGCCGTGTCCGTAGCCGGTGACGATCCACGGGAGGAAATCGCCGGCCATCAGGTGCTCGCCCATCCCGCGGTAGCAGGAGCCGGTGATCCCGCGGATCACGCCGTCCCTGATCGCGTCGGGGAGCCACGGGATGCAGTTGTCGAAGAAGGCGTTGCCATAGAGAAGGATGTTCTTCCTGCCGTGCTCGCGGAGCCTGTCGACGATGAGCTTCAGGCAGACGTCGCCGAGCCGGTAGTAGTGCGGGTACGAGATCGTGTCGCCATCCTCGATCAGGGAGATCACGCTGTCGAGATCGGTGACCTTGCTCTCGCCGGTACGGACCTTCGAGCGGCCCGGACGGCCGGCCCAGGGATCGGCGTACGCCGGGTCGAAGGCCCCGACGAACGGCCGCTTTTTCACGCCGTTGACCTCGGTGGGGACGGTGCGGCCGAGCGCGTTCTTCACGAAATCCATCATTACCTCCTGCCTGCACGGGCGGAAACGGGTGTGCTTCCTCATAGGTAGCCATTCGATCGCCTCGTGTCAAGCACTCTCGGCCCGGGCGCGGCGCCGACCGTATGGCTACGCAACATTCATCATGGCAGTATGTTATATCGAACGCTCGCCGGCGGGGGGCGGGGGCGCCACGGCATGGGCATGTCGCGTGCGCCCCGGCGCGCGCAGAGGCGACGCATCGGCCATATTCGACGGACGGCGCCGGGATAGCGGACGGAACCGGACATGGACGCAGGCGAAAGCGGTCTCTTTCCGCCCCGTACGGCATGGAGCGAACGCATCGGGCGATTTAATTGATTTCGAGTCGAATACCTGAATGGGACGATAAACCGTACGTTTTCTCTTTTCGTTCAGGCCGGTTCTGCGGGCATGCTTTTAAGTTGACAATAGAGGAAATCCACTCTATCATCCTCGTTCCCTGAATGGTGAAACACCTGTTTCGATCGATGGTATGCCGTACACGGAACCCACAGGAGGTATGTAGTGGCCGAGGAGAAGAAGTCGATCACCTCGATGCTCGACGAGCGGCGACAGTTTCCGCCCCCCCCTGAATTCGCGAAGAATGCATGGGTGAAGAGCCTTGACGAGTACAAGGCCCTCTACGGGAAGTCCGAGAAGGATCTCGAGGGATTCTGGGCCGAGCAGGCCGAGAAGTACCTCCACTGGTTCAGGAAGTGGGACACGGTGCTCGACTGGCAGCCGCCATTCGTGAAGTGGTTCTCGGGCGGCACCTTGAACATCGCCTACAACTGTCTCGATCGTCACCTCGAGAACGGCAAGGCGGACAAGCCCGCGATCGTCTGGGAGGGCGAGCCCGAGGGCGAAGCGCGCACCTTCACCTATCGCGAACTGCATGCCGAGGTCTGCAAGTTCTCCAACGTCCTCAAGAAGCACGGGATCAAGAAGGGCGACCGGGTCTGTCTCTATCTCCCGATGGTACCCGAACTGGCAATCGCGATGCTCTCCTGCATGCGCATCGGCGCGATCCACAGCATCGTCTTCGGCGGATTCAGCGCCGAATCGCTGAAGGACCGCATCGTCGACGCGGAGGCCAAGCTGCTCGTCACCTCCGACGGTTCATTCCGTTCGGGCAAGACGATTCCCCTCAAGCACGCCGCCGACGAGGCGCTCAAGGGGTGCCCGTCGATAACGAAGTGCGTCGTCGTCAAGCGCACGGGGAACGAGATCGGCATGGTTGACGGACGCGACGTCTGGTGGCACGAGGAGATGGCCGACGCGAGCCCGGAGTGCCCCTGGGTCGAGATGGACGCCGAAGACGTCTCCTTCATCCTCTACACGAGCGGCACGACCGGCAAGCCGAAGGGCGTCGTCCACACGACCGGCGGATACCTGCTGTACGTCACGATGACCTCGAAGCTGATCTTCGACATCAAGGAAGACGACATGTACTGGTGCACGGCCGACATCGGCTGGATCACCGGGCATTCCTACATCGTGTACGGGCCGCTGAGTCTCGGCGCGACGAGCCTGATGTTCGAGGGCGTGCCGAGCTACCCCGGTCCCGACCGCTTCTGGGACGTCGTCGAGAAGTACAAGGTGAACATCTTCTACACCGCCCCGACCGCGATCCGCGCCATCATGCGCAACGGGGACGAGTGGCCGAAGAAGCACGATCTCTCGAGCCTGCGACTGCTCGGCACGGTCGGCGAGCCGATCAATCCCGAGGCCTGGATGTGGTACTACAAGATCATCGGCGGGGAGCGGTGCCCGATCGTCGATACGTGGTGGCAGACCGAGACGGGCGGGATCATGATCACCCCGCTGCCCGGCGCCTATGCGTTGAAGCCCGGATCGGCCACGCTGCCCTTCCCCGGCATCTTCCCGAAGGTCGTCCGCGAGGACGGCACGCCCTGCGACCGCAACGAGGGCGGCTACCTCATCATCGAGAAGCCGTGGCCCGGAATGCTCCGCACCGTGTGGGGCGACGACCAGCGGTACAAGGACACGTACTTCAGCCGCTTCAAGAACGTCTACTTCACGGGCGACGGCGCGCGGCAGGACGAGGACGG
Organism: Candidatus Krumholzibacteriota bacterium; assembly: GCA_016931295.1. Taxonomy (NCBI): domain Bacteria; phylum Candidatus Krumholzibacteriota; species Candidatus Krumholzibacteriota bacterium. Next base: position 4,359 of record JAFGEZ010000041.1, on the reverse strand, counting down.
CTACTTCTGGATCATGGGCCGCGTCGACGACGTCATCAACGTCTCGGGCCATCGCATCGGGACGATGGAGGTCGAGAGCGCCCTGGTGAGCCACCAGTCGGTCGCCGAGGCGGCGGTTGTGCCGATGCCGCACGAGATCAAGGGACAGGGCCTCTACGCCTTCGTCACCCTGACCGGCGGCATCGAGAAGTCGGACAAGCTGATCGACGAGCTCCGGCAGCACGTATCCAAGGAGATCGGACCGATCGCCAAGCCCGACAAGATCCAGTTCGCCGACGCGCTGCCGAAGACGCGCAGCGGCAAGATCATGCGGCGCATCCTGAAGAGCATCGCCGCCGGAAGCGACGACGTGGGCGACACGACGACGCTTGCCGATCCTTCCGTCGTCACGCACCTGCTCGACGAGCGGAAGTAGCCGAAGGCGTACGCCTGAACGATGACGGGGCGGGACCCGGTCCCGCCCCGTTTCCTCGGAGCGGCCCGCGGAAACCCCGCGGGGCGGATTCGTTTGACTTCCCCCCGGGCATCGATTACCCTGTCATCGTTTCATCGTCCACGTCGACTGGAGGAGACTCGTGGAGTTCGATCCCGGCAGGCTCATGATCAGCGTATCGGGGGTGCGGGGGATACTCGGTCCGGGAATGAACCCCGGAACCGCCGCCCGGTTCGCCGCCGCGTTCGCGCGCCTGCTCGGCCCCGGCGCCGTCGTGATCGGGCGCGACACGCGGGTTTCCGGCCCGATCCTGGCGGACGCGGTCTCGGCCGCCCTCCGTTTCGGCGGACGTGACGTCGTCGATATCGGGATCGCCGCAACGCCGACGACGGCGATCGCGGTACGCGAGCTCGGCGCCGCCGGAGGCGTCGTCATCACGGCGAGCCACAACGGGCCCGAGTGGAACGCCCTGAAGCTCGTCGGCCCCGATGGCGAGTTCATCGACGATCAATCGGTAACGCGTCTTCGCGGGATCGTGTTCGACGGCGGTCCGGTCTACGACGCGCCAGGCGTTCCGGGGACGATCAAGCGGAACGATTCGCTGGACCGTGTGCATATCGGGCGGATCCTCGCCCTCGACCTGGTGGATCGGGAAGCGATCGCCGGGGCGGGTTTCACGGCGGTCGTCGATTGCGTGAACGGCGCGGGCAGCCGGATCGTCCCGGCCTTGCTCGGCGAGCTCGGCGTCGAGACGATCGAACTCTTCACCGATGTCGACGCGCCCTTCCCGCACGTTCCCGAGCCGAGGCCGGAGAATCTCGGGGATCTCTCGGCCGCGGTCAGAGAGCACGGCGCCTCGATCGGTTTCGCATGCGATCCCGATGCGGACCGGCTCGTGCTGGTCGACGGCGCGGGGCGCGTCCTCTCCGAGGAATACACGCTCGCGCTGGCCGCCGATTTCGTGCTCGGCGAGCGTCTCGGCCCGGTCGTCGCGAACCTGTCGACGTCGAGGCTCGTCGACGACGTCGCGCGGCGGCACGGCGTGCGGGTGCATCGATCGAAGGTCGGCGAGGCGAACGTGACGGCGCTGATGAAGGAGACCGGCGCGGTCATCGGCGGCGAGGGGAACGGCGGCGTGATCTTCCCCGCGATCCACTACGGTCGCGACGCGATGACGGGGATCGCCCTCGTTCTGCAGCTGCTCGCCCGGGAGAAGACCACGCTCGCCGCGAAGGTCGCCACCTATCCGCGCTACGAGATCGTCAAGGAGAAGAGGGCGTTCGACGGGGATCTCCAGGCGATCGGGGCGGAACTCGAGAAGCGTTTCCCGGGAATCGTGAACACGATCGACGGTATACGAATAGACATGGACGACGGATGGATCCATCTCCGGCCGTCGAACACGGAGCCGGTGGTGAGGATCATCGCCGAGGCGACGAGCGGCGCGGAGGCCGCCCGACTCGCCGGCGAGGTCTCCCGTCTGTTCCCGCCGGCCGCAGGCTGAAATGGCCGCCGGGCGACCGGCCGGAGCGAAGGAGAACGAGCGATGTGCGGAATCATAGGATATGTCGGTACGCGGGAGAATGTCGGAGACATCCTGATGGAGGGGCTCAAGCGGCTCGAATACCGCGGGTACGACTCCGCGGGGATCGCGGTCGTCCGCGACGGCAGGATGGTCTGGGAGAAGACGCCCGGCAAGATCGCGCGGCTCGAGGAACAGCTCGAAGGGATGGATCTCTCGGGCCGTGTCGGTATCGCGCACACGCGCTGGGCGACGCACGGCGAGCCGAACCGCGTCAACGCGCATCCTCATTTCAACGCCGACCGGACGATCGCGCTCGTCCACAACGGGATCATCGAGAATTACCGCACGCTCAAGAAGACCCTCGAGCAGGAGGGGTACGTTTTCACGACCGATACCGACACGGAGGCGCTGGCCCATCTCATCGACAAGTTCCACGACGGGAGGAATCTCGAGGACGCCGTGCAGCGTGCCCTGCGCATGGTCGAGGGGACGTACGGATTGCTCGTCGTGTCGACCAGGGAACCGGACAAGCTCGTCGGCGCGCGGAACGGCTCGCCGATCGTCGTCGGCATCGGCGACGGCGAGTACATCATCGCCTCGGACGTCGCGGCGATCCTCCAGCATACGCGGCAGGTCGTCTACCTCGAGGATCAGCAGATGATCCTCGCCACGGCGGACGGTATCACGACGATGACGATCGAGAACGAATTCGTGGAGCACGACATCCACGAGGTGGACTGGGATCTCGAGATGATCGAGAAGGGCGGCTTCGACCACTTCATGCTCAAGGAGATCTTCGAGCAGCCCGAGACGATCCGCAACGCGATGCGAGGCCGGCTCATCGCGCAGACCGGCCACGCTCGGCTCGGCGGCATCACGATGTCCGAGGAGGAGCTGCGCCGGATGGAGCGCATCGTCCTCATCGGCTGCGGCACGAGCTGGCACGCCGCGCTCCTCGGGGAGTACATGATCGAGGAGCGGGCGAGGCTGCCCGTCGAGGTGGAGTACGCCAGCGAGTTCCGCTACAGGAATCCCGTGCTGGACGGCCAGACGCGCGTCTTCGTCATCAGCCAGTCGGGGGAGACCGTCGACACGCTTGCCGCGCTCAGGGAGGCGAGGCAGCGGGGATCGAAGTGCATGGGGATCTGCAACGTGGTCGGATCGACGATCGCGCGGGAATCGGACGGCGGCGTCTATATCCATGCGGGACCGGAGATCGGCGTCGCCTCGACGAAGGCCTTCACCTCGCAGGTCACCGTCCTCGCCCTGCTCGCGCTCGTGCTCGGCCGCATGCGGAACATCTCGTCGGCCGAGGCCCAGAACATCATCGAGGCGCTCCTCGCCCTGCCCGGCCAGGTGGAGGAGATCCTGAAGAACGACGGCCAGATCAGGGAGATCGCGGAGCAGTACTCCGACCACAACAATTTCCTCTACCTCGGGCGCGGTCCCAACTACCCCGTCGCCCTCGAGGGGGCGCTCAAGCTCAAGGAGATCTCCTACGTCCACGCCGAGGGATACCCGGCCGCGGAGATGAAGCACGGGCCGATCGCGCTGATCGACGAGAACATGCCCGTCGTCATCATCTGTCCCCGCGACAACGCCTACCAGAAGATCCTCGGCAACATCAACGAGGTCAAGGCGCGGAAGGGCAAGATCATCGCCATCACGAACGAACGGAACCGGGAGGTCGTCGAGATGGCCGACCACGCCATCTTCGTTCCCGAGACCCTCGATTTCCTCTACCCGATACTGACGGTCATCCCGCTTCAGCTCATCGCGTACCACATCGCCGTGATGCGGGGCTGCAACGTCGATCAACCGAGAAATCTCGCCAAGAGCGTCACCGTCGAGTGACGGTCCGGCGGATTGGAGAGGAGCGCGCATGAAAGAGATCATCGCCACCGACACGGCTCCCGGCGCCGTGGGACCGTACAGCCAGGCGACCCGGTCGGGGGATCTCGTCTTCTGTTCCGGCCAGATCGGCATCGATCCGGTCACCGGCGCGCTCGCGGAGGGCGTCGAGGCCCAGGCCGAGCGTGTTCTCGAGAACCTCGCGGCCGTTCTCGATGCTGCGGGCGCAACGCTCGACGACGTGCTCAAGACGACCGTCTATCTCGCGTCCATCGAGGACTTCAAGACGGTGAACGGCGTCTACGCCCGCTTTTTCACGAAAAACCAGCCGGCGCGGGCCGCCTTCGCGGTGAACGCCCTGCCCCTCGGCGCACTCGTCGAGATCGAGGCGGTGGCGCGCGTCGGCTGACTTTACACGCCGGCCGCAATGTCGTATGCTCGAAGGGCGGGAATGGATGGGTTCTGGTGGACCCCGAGGACTTCAAATCCTTCTGCCGGGTGCTAAAACCATCCGGGGTGGGTTCGATTCCCACACGTTCCCGCCATTTCT